>NZ_MDGW01000095.1:0-7924 GCF_001712525.1 Shigella sp. FC1661 | reverse complement strand
ATACCTGACACATCGCTTCAATGGGAAATTGTTGTCGCCATTGTTCGATTAACGCGTATTTTTCAGCGACTCCTGTGCAAAATACGCTGTTGCTTTTTTTAATATATCTCGCTCAAGGCGAGCTTCATTTAACGCCTTACGCAGTTGCAGAATTTCAGATTCCAGTTCAGCCACCGTGCGGGAACCAGGAGTACCGAGCCCTTTTCTGGCGGCGGTAACCCATTGTCCTAAAGTGCCTTCAGGAAGGGATAATCGGGAAGCGCCTTCACTGATCGAAAGTTGATTTTCAAGAACCGTTCTGACAGCTTCGGCTTTGAACTCTTTAGAGTAACGTTGGTTTTTTCTGCTCATTATTAGCTCCTTCTGATGCCATTCTATTTCAGGAAGGAGTGTCCGTTAAACTCAGGCTACCTCATACAGCGCATAGTTCTGGAACACCATTGCAATGCTGCGATCTTTAGGCGGAAGGGTATTAACAAGGCGGTCGCTAATGTAAATTTCACCACCTGATACGTCTTCAAGACCTGCAATCATGCGTAATGTAGTTGATTTGGCACACCCAGATGGTCCAACAAAAACCATGAATTCACCATCGTTTATATCGAGATCAATGCCGTGAACAGGTTTGAATCCATTGTCATAAATTTTTTCAACTTTGCGTAGAATTACCGCGGCCATAATCTGCTCTCATTAACAAGAATTTTGGAATACTGATACTCCACTATTCAACGAATGTTGAATAGTGGAGTGCTAAAAATAACTATTTACATGGTGCTACCATGGCGGCTATTGCCTTTTTATCAGGACCAATTTGAATCGTCCAAACATACTTTCCATCGGCAGGAATGACGACTTTTGTATTTTTATCCATGCCTCCTTTCTTGAGTGTTTTAGCCTGATTTAATGGCAATTCAAGACCTGTTACAGTGAACTGCGGATTCCAGTTCATAGTCGCAAATTGCATTGTTACCGCACCTGCTTTTTCAGAATAAATAAGCTGATAAATACCATCTCCCTTATAATGCATTTTACGCTCTGGCTTCATTAACCAATAGCCTTCCGGGAGGGTTCCGGAAATGTAAAGACCCGCAGCAATTGGCCCTCTTTCATTTACATCAGGGAGGTTACATTCTGAATAGCGAGGATCCGCTTTCACGACACCTTCCTGACTGCCAGAGGGTGAATTGCCATCAACGCATCCTGAAAGAAGACCAGTCAACACAGCCGCAATAAGCAATTTATTTTTCATTTAAACTCTCAATAAAAGTAGTATAGCTTAGTTAAGCTATTTCTATGTCAGTGTTAATGTTAATGTTAATGTTAATGTTAATGTATATAAATAATACTTCTCAACGACTCACTGTTTATATACACCATGCTGTTTAGTTAGTTTATTAAGGACAGCGAGATTTTTGTTGTATTCTCGCGTATTTTTGGCAGGGTAACCAAAAAGGTCACTCTTTTCAGGACAAGAATGGCTTACACCTGATTTAGCCTTAATTACCGAATAACTACCAATTGATATGTGACCGGCGATTCCGACTTGACCATGTGTAATAACATGGTCGCCTAAAACTACGTGTCCTGAAAAACCGCATTGTGAAACAATCAGGCATTTATTACCGATTATGCAGTCACGTCCAATCTGCACTTGATTATCAATACGAGTGCCTTGGCCTATAATCGTATCTCCAAGTGTCCCTCGGTCAATGGTGTTGTTACAACCGATTTCAACATAATCACCTATGATAACTCTACCGATGCTATCAACTCGGACATATGAATCACGTTCATCCGACATATATTCAAAACTATAATTACCGATGGAGTTATTAGAATCTATGATAACGTCATTGCCAATAATAGTACCTTCTTTAATCACTGTATTCGCATGAATGGCAACATTATCACCTATGGTCACACAGTTCATAATTTTAACACCAGGCATAAAATGGCAGTTCATACCTATCTGGCAGTGTTTACCAATGTATACATCAGGTATCGTTGAAGTGTTTTCTTGCTCAAACAAACGATACTTATGTACCTTAAAATATCTTAAAACTTTGTTAAGATTATTCACGTTCAGGTAATCGACTACAATCTTTGCCTTAGTATTAGAACTAATGATCTCTTCCGGTCCGATAATTATATCCGCACCAGTCGTTGGTATATGCAACAAATCTCCAGGTGTCATAACAATCGAGAGTCCACCAACTAAAGGACTATGGATTGGCCGAATGGTATCAACCCTGAGTGATGGATCACCATATAAAGTTCCTTGCATCAACGTTTTAATATCTAGTGCGCTGAACATAGGTTTCCCTCTGTTTAATCAAAAGCGATAGAAAGCATGAACATAAATATTATCCTGATTGAGCACATTATATTTTTCTTCATCTCTTGGATCATAAAAGTTTTTGTGCTCTTTTTCCCAGGCATGTTTATATTCAATCTTGGCTATCCAGTCGTCACCTATGTTTTGTTCATAACCTAGAGTGGCTTTTCGAATTGTTTTGAAATAGGTTCTGTTTGCATTGTATTGCAAACTATCTGCGTTTTCTGTTTTCCCGTGTCCGAAGCGGGTGCGTAGATACAGATTACCTGCGTTTTCAAAAGCATATTTGATAATTGGCTCGTAGTAAGTTTCGGTATAAATACTACGATCATTTATTTTACCGTGATTAAATTCATCGTTATGCTTTTTCTGGTAGAAAAATTCAATACCAAACTCCCATGCACCAAAACGTTTATAGGGCTGAAATAGTATACTTTGACCTTCTTCTTCGCGTACGCCCCAGGAGCTCTTATCATTTCGACTGTATAAGTATTCAACGTTTGAATAAAAACCTGCGTTCCAGTCAGAGTTAAAGTACGTCAACGTAGGGCGAAAACTGTTGTCAACAGTTACAGTATGCAAGCCTGTGACATAAGGGCTATCTATATTACCGTCGGTATACATCAGGTCGTATACCAGACTGAAGTCGAAACCGTTACCAATAGTGAACGTTTTGTTTAGTGATATATAGTTTTGCAGACTTGTTTCATTTTCGTGATAGCCTTTTTCTTCTTGTCGGCGATCGATAGACTTAAGGCCATAGATTGCTGCAAATTGCCAATTAGGTTGGCTGAAATAGGCCTGGAAAATCTCGTGTGTTTTAGTATATTCCTTTACTGTTTTACCTAAATAGTTATCAGTGCTTTTGGTCTCATATTAAAATGTAGTACCAACATGTCCATTAAAGCCCGCTTGTTCTTCTGACCAGTCAGTGTCGGAGGTAAAGCCGCGATCGTTTGCCGCAAAGGCTCCTGTTGAGCCTAAAATGACTGTTGCAATTGAAGCCGATAAGACATTCTTTTTTATTAAAACCATAAATGAGTTCCTTCCAAAATATCAATTTAAGATATGATTTCTGTTATTCCATATAGTCGTACCTCATGTACTCCTAAACACTCTGCGGCAATAAAATATTTTTTTCTCAACAAATTACTGCAAATGGGATATGCATCACTATTTGCAGTTATTCATCATTAAAATCTTATTTGACAGTTGATTGGCCTTGATTTGTGTTGATAATGGCGTGAATGCTTATGTAGTCGTACATCATATACTACTTAAAGATGTTATTCATGAGGTAAATATAATGAAGCTTTCAAATATCGTCACAGTTATAATTCTTGCAATTTCCAGTACGCTAACACCCCAGGCGATGGCAGAAAAATTAATTCCTGAAACTGATGCTGAGTTGTTAGTTTGGTCTGATGCCACAAGCGTGGAATATATGAAATATGCAGCAAAGGAATTCAATAAAGATTTTGGCTACAAGGTAAAGTTTACATTTCGCAATATAGCGCCAATGGATGCAGCATCAAGAATTATGCAGGATGGGGGTACGACTCGTGTAGCTGATGTAGCTGAAATTGAACATGATACCCTGGGGCGGTTAGTCGTTGCTGGCGGGGTTATGGAAAACATGGTCTCAGCTGAGCGGATTAAAAAAACATTTATTCCAGGCGCAGTATCGGCAGCTACATATAATAACATCAGCTATGGTTTTCCTGTAAGTTTCGCAACGCTGGCGCTTTTCTATAATAAGGATTTGTTAAACACCGCACCAAAAACATTCGAAGAAATCAATACTTTCAGTGAAAAGTTTAATAATTCATCCGAGCATAAATATGCTCTGCTATGGGATGTACAAAATTATTATGTTTCACGTATGTTTATTACCTTGTATGGTGCCAACGAATTCGGTAAAATCGGTAACGATCCTAAAGCTCTAGGCATCGCTTCATCTGAAGCGAAGAAAGGGCTAGAGACGATGAAACGCTTAAAGAAAGCGAATCCCTCTAATCCTCTTGATATGGGTAATCCACAAGTTCTAAGAGGTCTGTTTAATGAAGGTAAAGTTGCTGCTGTAATCGACGGACCTTGGTCCATACAAGGTTACATTGACAGCGGAATCAATTTTGGCGTGACACGCATCCCAACATTAGATGGTCATCAGCCTCGCACATTTTCAACAGTACGGCTGGCCGTTGTAAGCTCATTTACCGCATATCCTCATGCCGCTGAATTATTCGCTGACTACCTGACAACGGATAAGATGTTGATGAAGCGTTATGAAATGACGAATCTCATCCCACCAATCGATTCACTTATGAACAAAATTAGCCAGACAGGTAGTGAAGCTATAAAAGCAATTATTGCTCAAGCTAATTATTCTGACGCAATGCCATCAATACCGGAAATGTCTTATTTATGGTCTCCAATGACTAATGCTATTTTGGCTACCTGGGTTGAGAATAAAACACCGGATGAAGTTTTAAATCATGCACAAACAATTATTGAAGAACAACTTTCGCTTCAGGAGTAATTGTGAATACACAACAACTGAAAATGAAGAGTGCACCTGTGCTACCTATTTCCTGTTTGATTATGGGCGGGACTCAGTTATCACGTCATTATTATGTGAAAGGCGGGATATTCTTTGCAATACAAGTATGCTTTTTGCTTTATCTTTCCGATATTGTGCATACATTAATAGGTTTGTTCACATTAGGTGATGTCGCGCAAATTCGAAAAGGGCTGACTGTTATTCAGGGTGACAATTCTATATTTATGCTTGTAGAGGGCGTGATAGCGACCATTATTGTTGGCTTATTCGCCACTATTTACATCCTTAATATTAAAGATGCGCGGAACTCATCTTATTGCCATCTGACTTTTAAACAACAGTTATATAAGCTCTATGAGGATAAATTTGCATTTATAGTCCTAACGCCCGCATTTTTAGCGAGTATAGCATTCATTGTTTTACCTATTGTAATTACAGTTCTTGTATCGTTTACAAACTATGCTGCGCCAAATCACATCCCACCAAAGAACCTGGTTGATTGGGTTGGGATTAAAAATTTCATAATGTTGTTTAAATTTAAAATATGGTCTGATACGTTTCTAGGTGTCGCTCTCTGGACATTTATTTGGGCAATTTGCGCGACGGTTTTTACCTTCAGTTTTGGCTTTATTCTGGCTTTAGCACTGGCTAAAAAAAATATACGTTTCGCAAAAGTCTGGCGATTGATATTTATACTGCCATATGCCATACCCACATTTGTAACGTTACTTATTTTGCGTCTTCTTTTAAATGGAATTGGTCCGGTTAACTCGTTTCTGAACAGTATCGGAATGAATTCAGTTGATTTTCTGTCGGTTCCATTAAATGCAAAAATAACAGTAATTGCCGTTTGTGTTTGGGTAGGGGCACCGTATTTTATGCTATTGATCGCGGGTGCATTAACAAACATATCCCGAGATTTGTATGAGGCTAGTGAGGTCGATGGCACAACTAAATGGCAACAGTTTAAGGAAATTACATTGCCAATGGTGTTACATCAGGTTGCGTCAACTCTGGTAATGACATTTGCATATAATTTCAATAATTTTGGTGCAATTTATCTTCTGACTGAAGGTGGTCCGACTAATCCGGAATACAGATTCGCTGGGCATACCGATATTTTTATTACCTGGATTTATAAACTCACATTGAATTTCCAGCAATATCATATAGCTTCTGTAATCTCCATCATAATATTTATCTTCTTATCGGTTATAGCAATATGGCAATTCAGACGGATGAAATCATTTAAAGATGATGTAGGGATGTGACAATGGATAAATTTTTACGTAAAATATCAACGCTCTTAGTTTATCTTTTTTTAATCTGCAACTCTATTCTTGTGCTTGGGCCAGTGATATGGACGATAATGGCATCTTTTAAAAAGGGAATAATCTATTTAGTTCAACATTTAGTGGCATCGAGTTTACATTTGACCACTACATAACGTTGTTCACGGATACGCCATATATGCAGTGGTATTTGAACACTTTCATTCTTGCTACCGCTAACATGTTAATTTCACTGTTCGTTGTGACGATGACCGCCTACGTTTTTTCAAGGTATCGATTTCGTGGAAAGCGTAATACGTTAATGAGTATTCTTGTATTGCAAATGTTTCCTGCATTTTATCAATGACTGCCATTTATATCCTGCTATCAAAGGCCAATTTGATAGACACATATACTGGGTTGCTTCTGGTTTATGTAACCGGTTCATTGCCCTTCATGACGTGGTTGGTAAAAGGTTATTTTGATGCTATTCCAACTTCTTTGGATGAGGCCGATAAAATAGATGGAGCAGGGCATCTGACTATTTTTATTCAGATAATATTGCCATTGGCTAAGCCGATTCTCGTTTTCATTGGATTAGTTTCGTTCACTGGACCATGGATGGACTTCATTTTGCCAACGTTGGTGCTTCGTAGTGAGGATAAAATGACCCTGGCGATTGGCATTTTTAGTTGGATTGCTTCTAATTCAGCAGAGAATTATACGCTTTTTGCTGCTGGGGCGCTTTTAGTTGCAGTACCTATCACATTGTTATTTGTATTCACACAGAAGCATATAACTACTGGACTTGTTAGCGGTGCCGTTAAGGAATAATTTAGGGATTAGTATTTATGATTACAGTTAGTTCGTTAAAACACTCAGCAAAAAGTGAAGATAGCTATGCCTATGATAACGAAACTTTGTATGTACGGTTACGCACATTAAGAGGAGAAGTTGATAAAGTTATTCTCTGGATAGGCGATCCATATAATTGGGCTGAAGGTGGTCTTGACGGCGGTAACATGGCCGGGACAGAAGCGTTCGGCTGGATTGGCGGCAACGAGATCGAGATGGAACAAGAAGCTGTCACCGAATTTCATGATCACTGGTTTGCAGTGTTCAAACCTCAAAAACGCCGTTGCCGTTACGGTTTTATACTTTTTGGGAAAGAGGGAGAGAAGTTTCTTTTTGGTGAGAAAAGGTGTGTTGATATCAGTTCACCGGAGTGCGAAGAACGAGAGTTAAGCCGCTTAAATAACTTTTTTTGCTTCCCTTATCTTAATAAAATTGACGTTCTAAATACCCCCTCCTGGGTAAAAAATACGGTATGGTACCAAATTTTTCCAGACCGTTTCTGTAACGGCAGACCTGAAATATCCCCAGAAGGGGTAGAACCGTGGGGCAGTACACCGACTTCATTCAACTTTATGGGTGGGGATCTGTGGGGGGTTATTGATAAACTCGATGGTAATGCTGCCAACTTACTGATTTAGTGTATGATGGTGATTTTAAGGTGCTTGCGTGGCTTCCATTTCCATCAGATGTCCTTCCTGCTCCGCTACTGAAGGCGTGGTGCGTAACGGCAAAAGCACTGCCGGACATCAGCGCTATCTCTGCTCTCATTGCCGTAAAACATGGCAACTACAGTTCACTTACACCGCCTCTCAGCCCGGTACGCACCAGAAAATCATTGATATGGCCATGAATGGCGTCGGATGTCGCGCCAGTGCACGCATTATGGGCGTTGGCCTCAACACG
>NZ_MDGW01000094.1:0-8009 GCF_001712525.1 Shigella sp. FC1661 | reverse complement strand
GGCGCACGTCTTCGGTGAACGCACTCTGGCCACACTGGAGCGTCTTCTGAGCCTGCTGTCGGCCTTTGAGGTCGTGGTATGGATGACGGATGGCTGGCCGCTGTATGAATCACGCCTGAAGGGAAAGCTGCACGTTATCAGCAAGCGTTACACTCAGCGCATTGAGCGACATAATCTGAATCTGAGACAACATCTGGCAAGGCTGGGACGGAAGTCACTGTCGTTCTCAAAATCGGTGGAGCTGCATGACAAGGTCATCGGGCATTATCTGAACATAAAACACTATCAGTAAGTTGGAGTCATTACCAGAATGGTTATCCGTTATTTCTGGCTTACTGGCATCTCTCGCGACCACGCTGTGAAACATACTCACCAGCCACTGGTAGTGGGCATCGATAGCCTTATTGAGATTTAACAAGATGGCATCAATTTCCGTTGTCTTCTTGATCATTGCCACTCCTTTTTCACAGTTCCTTGTGCGCGCTATTCTAACGAGAGAAAAGCAAAATTACGTCAATATTTTCATAGAAATCCGAAGTTATGAGTCATCTCTGAGATAACATTGTGATTTAAAACAAAATCAGCGGATAAAAAAGTGTTTAATTCTGTAAATCACCTCTGCATTATCGTAAATAAAAGGATGACAAATAGCATAACCCAATACCCTAATGGCCCAGTAGTTCAGGCCATCAGGCTAATTTATTTTTATTTCTGCAAATGAGTGACCCGAACGACGGCCGGCGCGCTTTTCTTATCCAGACTACCGCTAATGTTGATCATCTGGTCCGGCTGAACTTCTCGTCCATCAAAGACGGCCGCAGGAATAACGACATTAATTTCACCGCTCTTATCGCGAAAAACGTAACGGTCCTCTCCTTTGTGAGAAATCAAATTACCGCGTAGTGAAACCGAAGCGCCATCGTGCATGTTTTTTGCGAAATCAACGGTCATTTTTTTTGCATCATCGGTTCCGCGATAGCCATCTTCTATTGCATGAGGCGGCGGTGGCGCTGCATCCTGTTTTAAACCGCCCTGGTCATCTGCCAACGCATAAGGCATGACAAGAAAACTTGCTAATACAATGGCCTGAAATTTCATACTAACTCCTTAATTGCGTTTGGTTTGACTTATTAAGTCTGGTTGCTATTTTTATAATTGCCAAATAAGAATACTGCCAATTGTTATAAGGCATTTAAAATCAGCCCACTAGCTGTCAAATATTCAGAGAATTTAACTCACTAAAGTTAAGAAGATTGAAGAGTCTTAAACATATTTTCAGAATAATCGGATTTATATGTTTGAAAATTATTATATTGGACGAGCATACAGAAAAAGCAAATCACCTTTACATATAATAGCGTGGACAAAAAACAGTGAACATTAATAAAGATAAAATTGTACAACTCGCAGATACCGACACTATTGAAAACCTGACATCCGCGTTGAGTCAAAGACTTATCGCGGATCAATTACGCTTAACTACCGCCGAATCATGCACCGGCGGTAAGTTGGCTAGCGCCCTGTGTGCAGCTGAAGATACACCCAAATTTTACGGTGCAGGCTTTGTTACTTTCACCGATCAGGCAAAGATGAAAATCCTCAGCGTAAGCCAGCAATCTCTTGAACGATATTCTGCGGTGAGTGAGAAAGTGGCAGCAGAAATGGCAACAGGTGCCATAGAGCGTGCGGATGCTGATGTCAGTATTGCCATTACCGGCTACGGCGGACTGGAGGGCGGTGAAGATGGTACGCCAGCGGGTACCGTCTGGTTCGCGTGGCATATTAAAGGCCAGACCTACACTGCGGTTATGCATTTTGCTGGCGACTGCGAAACGGTATTAGCTTTAGCGGTGAGGTTTGCCCTCGTCCAGCTGCTGCAATTACTGCTATAACCAGGCTGGCCTGGCGATATCTCCAGGCCAGCCATTGGTGGTGTTTATATATTCAAGCCACGATGTTGCAGCATCGGCATAATCTGAGGAGCCTTACCGCGCCATTGTCGATACAGGCGTTCCAGATCTTCGCTGTTACCTCTGGAAAGGATCGCCTCGCGAAAACGCTGCCCATTTTCACGCGTTAATCCGCCCTGCTCAACAAACCACTGGTAACCATCATCGGCCAACATTTGCGTCCACAGATAAGCGTAATAACCTGCAGCATATCCGCCACCAAAAATATGGGCGAAATAACTGCTGCGATAGCGTGGCGGTATAGCAGGAAGATCCATATTTTCCGCCACCAGCGCCCGCAATTCAAAATCATCGACATCCTGCATTGCTTCGTTTTCTTCCAGGCAATGCCAGCGCATATCGAGAAGTGCGGCGCTAAGCAGTTCGCTCATCTCATACCCTTTGTTGAACAGGCTGGCATTACGCATTTTCTGTTGCAGTTCGTCAGGCATTGCTGCCCCGCTCTGATAATGCCGGGCGTAGCGAGCGAATACCTGCGGATGCGTTGCCCAGTGTTCGTTGATTTGCGACGGAAATTCGACAAAATCACGCGGCGTGTTGGTGCCGGAAAGCGTGGCATAACGCTGGCGGGCAAAAAGGCCGTGCAGCGTATGACCAAATTCATGGAATAAGGTTATGACATCATCCCAGAGTAACAACGCAGGCTCACCGGCAGCGGGTTTCTGATAATTGCAAACGTTATAAATTACCGGATGCGTTTCATTAAGCGTTGATTGCTCAACAAAATTGCCCATCCATGCACCGCCGCTTTTTGAATCACGGGCGAAGAAATCACCGTAAAATAACGCCAGTCCCACGCCATTATGATCAAAAATTTCCCACACACGAACGTCAGGATGGTAGACAGGAATATCAAAACGTTCGACAAACTTAATACCGAAGAGCTGATTCGCGGTCCAGAATACACCTTCATTCAACACCGTGTTTAATTCAAAATATGGCTTGAGCTGCGCCTCATCAAGATCAAATTTCTCCCGCCGTACCTGTTCGGCATAAAATGCCCAGTCCCACGGCTGCGCGCTAAACCCGCCTTGCTGCTTATCGATAACCGCCTGTATGGAGGCTAATTCATCGCTAGCACGTTGACGCGCCGCTGGAACAATTTCCCGCATAAAGTTGAGTGCTGCTTCTGGCGTTTTTGCCATCTGATCGGCGATTTTCCATGCGGCATAATGAGGAAAATCAAGCAGTTTCGCCTGCTGTGCGCGAATCTCTACCAGACGTTGAATGATAGCGCGGGTATCATTGGCATCATTTTTTTCCGCTCGCGTCCAGCCCGCAATAAACAGTTTTTCACGCGTCGCACGATCGCGCATCTCGGCAAGCGCCGGTTGTTGGGTGGTATTCAGCAGCGGAATCAGCCATTTGTTATCCAGACCTTTCTCGCGAGCCGCCTCTGCCGCCAGCGCAATCTCTTGCTCACTCATTCCTGCCAGCTGCGCGATATCGTTCACAACCAGACCGCCGGATTTATTTGCTGCCAGTAATCGCTGGTTAAACTGGCTGGTCAGGGTCGCAGCTTCTGTATTCAGTACTTTTAATTTTGCTTTATCAGCTTGCGCAAGTTTGGCTCCGGCAAGGACAAAACGTTGATGAATCACCTCCACCAGGCGGATGGATTCACTATCAAGCCCCAGGGATTCACGGCGCTGCCAGACAGCATCTACCCGCGCGAATAATTCACCGTTCAGATAGATATCATTAGCCAGTTCCGCCAGTTCAGCGGAAAACTGTTCATCAAGACGCTGTAATTCATCATTGGTATGCGCCGCAGTCATCGCAAAAAAGACGCTGGTAACGCGGGTAAGTAATTCTCCGCTTTGTTCCAGTGCCAGAATAGTATTGTTGAAATCAGGCGTTTGCGGGTTAAGCGCGATGGCAGCAATTTCTGCCCGCTTTTGCTGCATTCCCTCATCGAATGCCGGACGATAGTGATGATTGGCAATTTGATCAAAATGGGGAGCCAGATACGGTAGTGTGCTTTGCACAAGGAAAGGATTCATTGTTGTCATTTTCTTCTCCTGAACGCGAGGTGTTCCATAGCGTAGGCTTACTGATAACGGAGTGCAATCTTACAAACCAGTATTACCCGCTCTTAAGCATCACGTGCTATGTTATTGACACACAAAAGCGTTGAGGAACAGTGAGATGATCGTTTTAGTAACTGGAGCAACGGCAGGTTTTGGTGAATGCATTACTCGTCGTTTTATTCAACAAGGGCATAAAGTTATCGCCACTGGCCGTCGCCAGGAACGGTTGCAGGAGTTAAAAGACGAACTGGGAGATAATCTGTACATCGCCCAACTGGACGTTCGCAACCGCGCCGCTATTGAAGAGATGCTGGCATCGCTTCCTGCCGAGTGGTGCAATATTGATATCCTGGTAAATAATGCCGGCCTGGCGTTGGGCATGGAGCCTGCGCATAAAGCCAGCGTTGAAGACTGGGAAACGATGATTGATACCAACAACAAAGGCCTGGTATATATGACGCGCGCCGTCTTACCGGGTATGGTTGAACGTAATCATGGTCATATTATTAACATTGGCTCAACGGCAGGTAGCTGGCCTTATGCCGGTGGTAACGTTTACGGTGCGACGAAAGCGTTTGTTCGTCAGTTTAGCCTGAATCTGCGTACGGACCTGCATGGTACGGCGGTGCGCGTCACCGACATCGAACCGGGTCTGGTGGGTGGCACCGAGTTTTCCAATGTCCGCTTTAAAGGCGATGACGGTAAAGCGGAAAAAACCTATCAAAATACCGTTGCATTGACGCCAGAAGATGTCAGCGAAGCCGTTTGGTGGGTGTCAACGCTGCCTGCTCACGTCAATATCAATACCCTGGAAATGATGCCGGTTACCCAAAGCTATGCCGGACTGAATGTCCACCGTCAGTAATTTTTATACCCGGCGTAACTGCCGGGTTATTGCTTGTCACAAAAAAGTGGTAGACTCATGCAGTTAACTCACTCACAAGCAAGAACGAATGACCGTCGAAACGCAACTTAATCCCACACAGCCTGTCAATCAGCAAATTTATCGTATCCTTCGTCGCGACATTGTCCATTGCCTGATTGCTCCAGGCACACCGTTGTCGGAAAAAGAAGTTTCTGTTCGTTTCAATGTGTCACGCCAGCCGGTTCGTGAAGCCTTTATTAAACTGGCGGAAAACGGCCTGATTCAAATTCGTCCACAGCGTGGCAGCTACGTCAACAAAATTTCCATGGCCCAGGTGCGCAACGGCAGTTTTATCCGTCAGGCCATTGAGTGCGCGGTGGCGCGTCGGGCGGCGAGCATGATTACCGAAAGCCAGTGCTACCAACTGGAACAAAATCTTCACCAGCAACGCATTGCCATTGAGCGCAAGCAACTGGATGATTTTTTTGAACTTGATGACAACTTCCATCAACTCCTGACGCAGATTGCCGACTGTCAACTGGCGTGGGATACCATTGAGAACCTGAAAGCGACCGTTGATCGCGTGCACTATATGAGTTTCGACCATGTTTCTCCACCAGAAATGCTGTTACGCCAGCATCTTGATATTTTCTCTGCCCTGCAAAAACGTGATGGCGATGCGGTAGAACGTGCAATGACGCAACATTTGCAGGAAATCAGCGAATCCGTGCGCCAGATCCGCCAGGAAAACAGCGACTGGTTTAGCGAAGAGTAATTCATTTACTCTCATCCCATCCGGGATGAGAGGCTTTTCCCCCCGCCTTACGGCTCATGCATGCATCAAAAAAGATGTGAGCTTGATCAAAAACAAAAAATATTTCACTCGACAGGAGTATTTATATTGCGCCCGTTACGTGGGCTTCGACTGTAAATCAGAAAGGAGAAAACACCTATGACGACCTACGATCGTAACCGTAACGCAATCACCACTGGCAGCCGTGTTATGGTTAGCGGCACCGGTCACACTGGCAAGATCCTGTCGATTGATACTGAAGGTCTGACCGCTGAGCAAATCCGCCGCGGAAAAACCGTAGTTGTTGAAGGTTGTGAAGAGAAACTGGCACCTCTGGACCTGATTCGTCTCGGCATGAACTAAGTGTGTGAATGCCGCCGATGGCGGCATTGCTTTTTTTACTTCACGGAATATTTCGCCACGGTCGCTTTCGCGCCATGCGCTAATAAAGACAAGTACGCTTCCGTCACTTTTGCAGTAAACAAGCTATTGTCTGGCAAATCATCACCAAAGATTGCCTTAATCGCCAGCAATGACTGGACGCGCGCTTTCCCTTCGGCACTACTTTGTACAGCCTTCTGAATAACAGGTAACAGTGGGTCACTGATTTCTATCGGATTTCCCTGTTCATCAACACCACCGACATAACGCATCCAACCCGCGACGCCCAGCGCCAGCAGATCGAACTTGCTGTCATGCGCCAGATGCCAGCGAACAGAATCCAACATCCGCTGTGGCAATTTCTGGCTACCATCCATCGCAATCTGCCAGGTTCGATGACGTAACGCCGGATTGCTATAGCGTTCAATTAATCGGTTAGCGTAATCTTGCAAATCAACGCCCTGCACTTTCAGCGTCGGCGCTTGTTCCTGCAACATCAAGCCATACGCCGCATAACGATAATGTTCATCTTCCATGCAGTCATTAATGTGCTGATATCCGGCAAGATAACCCAAATACGCCAGGAATGAATGACTGCCGTTGAGCATGCGCAACTTCATCTCTTCATAAGGCAGCACATCACTAACCAGTTCGGCTCCCGCTTTTTCCCATTCTGGACGTCCGGCAACAAAGTTATCTTCTATTACCCACTGGCGGAAAGGTTCACAGGCAACGCCCGCAGGATCGCGCACACCGGTAAGTTGTTCGATTTTCGCCAGCGTATCCTCTGTCACTGCGGGCACAATACGGTCCACCATTGTTGATGGGAAAGTCACGTTATCTTCGATCCATTGTGCCAGTTTTACATCAACAGCTTTCGCGTATGAAGTGACAACGTCACGCATAACATGACCGTTTTCTGGCATGTTGTCACATGACATGACGGTAAATGCGGGAAGTCCTGCCGCTTTACGGCGGGCCAGCGCCTCAACAATCACCCCTGTTGCTGTTTTCGGCTGGTGGGGATTTTGCACGTCGGCAGCGACCATCGGGTGATCGAGCATTAACTGTCCGGTCGCCGGAGAGTGGAAATACCCTTTTTCGGTGATTGTCAGAGAGACAATCGCGATTTGCGGTTCACACATCGCAGCCAACACGGTTTCTAAGCCATCCATCTGTACGTGCAAGGCTTTTTTAACGACGCCAACGACGCGAGCCGTCCACGCATCGGCCGACATTTCCGCAACGGTATAAAGATTATCTTGCTGTTGTAAATCGGCAATTTGCTGTTCGCCGCCGATTAAGTTGACCTCATAATATCCCCAGTCACTGAAATGTTCTGTAGCAAGAATATCGGCATACACGCCCTGATGCGCACGGTGAAATGCACCAAAGCCTAAATGAACAATTCTTGGGGCCAGGTTATTACGATCATAAACAGGGAGTGTCGCTTTTGCTGATAACAAATTATTTCCCATAACAATTCCTTAAATTTAAATATGGCAAGCTATATGTTTTGTTATATGAATAAAAATCCCCTCTCCGGTAAGAGAAGGGATTGAGGGTTTACAGACTTCTGGAAGGTTGCGCAGCTCTTACAACACGCTGTTGATCTTCCGCAGCGTCTTCCAGCGCACTTAAATCACGGTCTTTCACCTCTGGCATTTTCAGCGCAGAGATTAAACCAATCACTGAATATGCCATGATCATAATGGCGATCGGGTAATGACTCCAACTTACTGATAGTGTTTTATGTTCAGATAATGCCCGATGACCTTGTCATGCAGCTCCACCGATTTTGAGAACGACAGTGACTTCCGTCCCAGCCTTGCCAGATGTTGTCTCAGATTCAGATTATGTCGCTCAATGCGCTGAGTGTAACGCTTGCTGATAACGTGCAGCTTTCCCTTCAGGCGTGATTCATACAGCGGCCAGCCATCCGTCATCCATACCACGACCTCAAAGGCCGA
>NZ_MDGW01000093.1:0-8036 GCF_001712525.1 Shigella sp. FC1661 | reverse complement strand
GGGGCGTCTTATGAGCTTGCTGTCACCCTTTGACGTGGTGATATGGATGACGGATGGCTGGCCACTGTATGAATCCCGCCTGAAGGGAAAGCTGCACGTAATCAGCAAGCGATATACGCAGCGAATTGAGCGGCATAACCTGAATCTGAGGCAGCACCTGGCACGGCTGGGACGGAAGTCGCTGTCGTTCTCAAAATCGGTGGAGCTGCATGACAAAGTCATCGGGCATTATCTGAACATAAAACACTATCAATAAGTTGGAGTCATTACCCGATGAATGATAACTTAATTTTATTTAAAAATATATTAGTAACTCACTCTCCAGGAGTTTTTTTAACTTAGTTTTATAATGAATACGATAATTAAAAGTGAAGAAGAAAATAGTTGTATACATATATTCCATGACCCTACATTGTGATCTATAGATTAAATATTTTTTAAATGTGACTGTCATCCTTCAGATAATAAAGCCATCATCGCAATAGATGGAAAAGCACTCCTGCTCTTTTTTGATTAGAGCCGTCGCAGGAGGAACAACTCATATCATCATTGCGATCTCGACGATGTATAGTCTCATCCTGCGGCAGAACAAGACGGATAAAAAATCCAATGAGAGCACACTCATCCAGAACTTATTAACATAATGAATATTAAAGAAAAATCATCGCAGCTAATGAAGTAATATGCAAAAATAATTAGTCCTTACAAGGAGCAAAGTTCCATAATCTCCCCCCTCCCCCTCAATGATCCAAATAAAGATAATGCATCCAGCTGGTCATTCTTAGCAGCACTTTCCGCATCACCGAAACATGGCTGAAATGGTCGGAGTAAACCGCCACCTGGGCGTAGATGCCGTCGAGTAAGGCATCGATATCATCGTTAGGGTCCAGTTCAATGGTTCCCAGCACACCGTCCGTGCCGGGCACGACCGTTAATGATTGCAATCCCCCCTGCGCCTGATAAGAACCGCCTGGCACGACAGGTAAAATACTAGTCAGTTTGCCGTGAAACACCTGCCTAGGTAGCGCGTTAAACACCACTTCCGCATCATCGCCGGGTTTCAGACGTAACAGCGAGTTTTGCCGAAATTGGGCGACAATTTGCCGTTTTTGCTCGGGGATGAAGACCATCACCGGACGCAGCGGCAAGGCAGCTGCGTATGTACCTGGGCGGATCAGTACCTGAGTAACGTAGCCATTGCTCGGCGCGCGAATGACAGTCTGCTCAAGGTTATATTTTGCTTCAGTAAGTTGCGCTCTTAAGCTCACAATCTGCGATTGCTCGCCGTTAACCATACTGTCGAGCTGGCTCTGGATCTGCGCCTGCTCCGCCACCGAGCCTTTCACCAGCGCATCCTGCGCGAGGAAATTTTGCCGCGCATCGTCGATGTCACGTTCCGAGAACGGATTCACCGCCGCCTGGCTGCCTTTCAAGTAACGTTGATAATTTTTAAACAGACGGTCGCGCTCCGCTGAAACCTGGGTGGTGTTGGCCTGCGCTTCAGTGAGCTGCGCACGCAGCGTCTTTATATTATGCGTCGCCGTCATCAGGTCAGCCTGAAGTCTGTCAACTCGCGCCTGGTAACGAACCGGGTCGAGCTTAAAAAGCACCTCGCCCTTTTGAATAAGCTGATTATTCTTGTCAGTGACTTCAGTAACAATTCCCGTCACCTGTGGCGTGATAGGGATCGCTATCACTGCCTTTTGCGCGGTAAAAGTGTAAGGGTGGTTGTAGTTCATCAACAAAATCAAACCACTCACCAGAAACACGCCTCCCAGCGCCGCCGTCGCCAGCGTCCACTGATTTACCGGAATGCGGAAGATTTTAAAGACCGCCCACGCCAGCGCCACGTAAGTTAAAACAATCAATAGATCCATAATTAGATCTCCGGGAACGTGGAATAGTCAGTCTTTTTCTCGGCGGCGAGTTGATGCTCCAGCCGGGAAATTCGGTCAGAAAGTGAGGCGATTTCCGGGTCAGTCGCTTTCTCCTGCGACGCAACATGTGACTGCATACCCCAGCCACGCTCCGGTTGATAGAGCGTCGCCCAGATCCACAGAAACGGCCAGATAACATGCAGAGTAAACAGGCTCACCCAGCCCGCCGTATGAATAGCGTCGGCATGGGGGTGATTGCGCTTTTTGGCAATCAGATAAGGGATGTCATGTATCGCGATGATTCCATAAAAAATCACCAGAAAGACGAAGATCAGCACTCCCAACGCGAAATAGTTTAGAAACATATCTGCCTCGGATTCACGTTTATCAGTGTTGTTTTTGGGCTGGCAGCCAGAAGGGAGTCAGGCTGATATTTTGACAATAATCCGGGTTCGCGATTCTCGCCATAACACCAAAGAATAATTTTTAGAGGTGATGAGTTGCTTAGTTACATAACGATTGTATGACGAAGGCATAACATGCTGTAGATCACATCAGGTGAACGCCGTAAGAAAATATCTTGTGATTCAGATCACAAAGATTCAACAAACCATCAAAACAAAAATGTGACACTACTCACATTTAAATGCCATTTTTAGCGAAAATCGCCGCCTTGTTGCTTTTTTACACAAGCGTTTTGTGATGAACGTCACGTCAATTACCTCTCTACCCCCTATATTTATGTGATTAATATCACACAAAAGGCCGTCGACTGGACAGTTAACCGATTCAGTGCCAGATTTCGCAGTATCTACAAGGTCCGGCTACCTCTGCCGCCACATTAACAAAAAACCTCGGGCTTCCAGCCTGCGCGACAGCAAACATAAGAAGGGGTGTTTTTATGTCATCCGATATTAAGATCAAAGTGCAAAGCTTTGGTCGTTTCCTCAGCAACATGGTGATGCCAAATATCGGCGCGTTTATCGCGTGGGGTATCATCACCGCGTTATTTATTCCAACAGGGTGGTTACCGAACGAGACGCTGGCGAAGCTGGTCGGGCCGATGATCACTTATCTCCTGCCGCTGCTGATCGGTTATACCGGTGGTAAGCTGGTAGGCGGCGAACGTGGCGGCGTAGTCGGTGCCATCACCACCATGGGCGTTATCGTCGGCGCAGACATGCCGATGTTCCTCGGTTCTATGATTGCAGGTCCGCTGGGCGGCTGGTGCATTAAGCACTTCGACCGCTGGGTAGACGGTAAGATCAAATCCGGTTTTGAGATGCTGGTGAATAACTTCTCCGCAGGCATCATCGGGATGATCCTCGCTATTCTGGCATTCCTCGGCATTGGCCCGATTGTTGAAGCCCTGTCCAAAATGCTGGCTGCGGGCGTTAACTTCATGGTTGTCCATGACATGCTGCCGCTGGCGTCTATCTTTGTTGAACCGGCGAAAATCCTGTTCCTCAACAACGCCATTAACCACGGTATCTTCTCGCCGCTGGGTATTCAGCAGTCCCATGAACTGGGTAAATCAATCTTCTTCCTGATTGAAGCTAACCCAGGTCCAGGTATGGGCGTGCTGCTGGCGTACATGTTCTTTGGTCGTGGTAGCGCTAAACAGTCTGCGGGCGGTGCGGCAATCATCCACTTCCTGGGTGGTATCCACGAAATCTACTTCCCGTATGTGCTGATGAATCCGCGTCTGATCCTCGCAGTCATCCTCGGCGGTATGACTGGCGTGTTCACGCTGACTATCCTGGGCGGTGGTCTGGTTTCTCCGGCATCTCCGGGTTCTATCCTTGCTGTACTGGCGATGACACCAAAAGGTGCTTATTTCGCTAACATCGCGGGTGTGTGTGCGGCGATGGCTGTCTCCTTCGTTGTCTCTGCTATTTTGCTGAAAACCAGCAAAGTGAAAGAAGAAGATGATATTGAAGCAGCAACTCGTCGTATGCAGGACATGAAAGCTGAGTCTAAAGGCACATCTCCGCTGTCTGCGGGCGATGTGACTAACGACCTGAGCCACGTACGTAAAATCATCGTTGCCTGTGACGCCGGTATGGGTTCAAGTGCGATGGGCGCAGGCGTGCTGCGTAAGAAAATTCAGGATGCAGGTCTGTCGCAGATTTCGGTCACTAACAGCGCGATCAACAACCTGCCGCCAGATGTGGACCTCGTCATCACTCACCGTGACCTGACCGAACGCGCTATGCGCCAGGTTCCGCAGGCACAGCATATTTCGCTGACCAACTTCCTCGACAGCGGCCTGTACACCAGCCTAACCGAACGTCTGGTTGCTGCCCAGCGCCATACTGAAAACGAAGTGAAAGTGAAAGACAGTCTGAAAGACAGCTTTGACGATTCCAGTGCTAACCTGTTCAAACTGGGCGCGGAGAACATCTTCCTCGGTCGCAAAGCAGCAACCAAAGAAGAAGCGATTCGTTTTGCTGGCGAGCAGCTGGTGAAAGGCGGTTACGTTGAGCCGGAATACGTTCAGGCGATGCTGGATCGTGAAAAACTGACCCCGACTTATCTGGGTGAGTCTATCGCGGTGCCACACGGTACGGTTGAAGCGAAAGATCGCGTACTGAAAACGGGCGTGGTGTTCTGCCAGTACCCGGAAGGCGTGCGCTTCGGTGAAGAGGAAGATGACATTGCCCGTCTGGTGATTGGTATTGCAGCCCGTAACAACGAGCACATTCAGGTTATCACCAGCCTGACCAATGCACTGGATGATGAGTCCGTCATCGAGCGTCTGGCACACACCACCAGCGTGGATGAAGTGCTGGAACTGTTGGCAGGTCGTAAGTAATCCAATCCCACCCTCTCCACATGGAGAAGGTGGGGTTAATTGCCTGATGCGCTACGCTTATCAGGCCTACAGGATGCATCACGATTTGTTGAATTTGCACGTTCTTGTAGGCCGGATAAGGCGCTTACGCCGCATCCGGCGCTGCCCCTCTCCTCACGGAGAGGGTTTGGGTGAGGGAAAAGCCTCACCCCAGCCCTCTCGGGTAAAAACATTGATGAAGGTTAATACTATGAAAGCATTACATTTTGGCGCAGGTAATATCGGTCGTGGCTTTATCGGTAAACTGCTGGCAGACGCGGGTATCCAACTGACGTTTGCCGATGTCAATCAGGTGGTACTTGATGCCCTGAATGCCCGTCATAGCTATCAGGTTCATGTGGTTGGTGAAACCGAGCAGGTAGATACCGTTTCCGGCGTCAATGCTGTCAGCAGCATTGGTGATGATGTCGTTGATCTGATTGCTCAGGTCGATTTAGTCACTACCGCCGTTGGCCCGGTTGTGCTGGAACGTATTGCTCCGGCTATCGCCAAAGGGCTGGTGAAACGCAAAGAACAAGGTAATGAATCCCCGCTGAACATCATCGCCTGTGAAAACATGGTACGCGGTACCACGCAGCTGAAAGGCCATGTGATGAACGCCCTGCCGGAAGACGCCAAAGCGTGGGTAGAAGAACACGTTGGCTTTGTCGATTCCGCCGTTGACCGCATCGTACCGCCTTCGGCTTCGGCAACTAACGATCCGCTGGAAGTGACGGTAGAAACTTTCAGCGAATGGATTGTCGATAAAACGCAGTTCAAAGGCGCACTGCCGAACATCCCAAGCATGGAGTTAACCGACAACCTGATGGCATTTGTCGAACGTAAACTCTTCACCCTGAACACGGGTCATGCTATAACCGCGTACCTCGGAAAACTGGCCGGTCATCAGACCATTCGTGACGCTATTCTCGACGAGAAAATCCGCGCGGTGGTAAAAGGTGCGATGGAAGAAAGTGGTGCGGTACTGATCAAGCGCTACGGCTTTGACGCAGACAAACATGCGGCGTACATCCAGAAAATCCTCGGTCGTTTTGAGAACCCGTATCTGAAAGATGATGTAGAGCGCGTAGGCCGTCAGCCGCTGCGTAAACTGAGTGCTGGCGACCGTCTGATCAAGCCACTGCTCGGTACGCTGGAATACAGCCTTCCGCACAAGAATCTGATTCAGGGAATTGCTGGTGCAATGCACTTCCGCAGTGAAGATGATCCGCAGGCTCAGGAACTGGCAGCACTGATCGCTGACAAAGGTCCGCAGGCGGCGCTGGCACAGATTTCCGGTCTTGATGCCAACAGTGAGGTTGTATCCGAGGCGGTAACCGCTTATAAAGCAATGCAATAATGGTGGACCAGGCGCAGGACACCCTGCGCCCGAATAACAGATTGTCAGATATGCAGGCAACAATGGAACAAACCCAGGCCTTTGAAAACCGTGTGCTTGAGCGTCTGAATGCTGGCAAAACCGTGCGAAGCTTTCTGATCACCGCCGTCGAGCTTTTGACCGAGGCGGTAAATCTTCTGGTGCTTCAGGTATTCCGCAAAGACGATTACGCGGTGAAGTATGCTGTAGAACCGTTACTCGACGGCGACGGTCCGCTGGGCGATCTTTCTGTGCGTTTAAAACTCATTTACGGGTTGGGCGTCATTAACCGCCAGGAATACGAAGATGCGGAACTGCTGATGGCATTGCGTGAAGAGCTAAATCACGACGGCAACGAGTACGCCTTTACCGACGACGAAATCCTTGGACCCTTTGGTGAACTGCACTGCGTGGCGGCGTTACCACCGCCGCCACAGTTTGAACCAGCAGACTCCAGTTTGTATGCAATGCAAATTCAGCGCTATCAACAGGCTGTGCGATCAACAATGGTCCTTTCACTGACTGAGCTGATTTCCAAAATCAGCTTAAAAAAGCCTTTCAAAAGTAAGCAACGTCTGCTTACTGCCCCTCTACCTGCTTCGGCCGATAAAGCCGACGATAATACTCCAGACGTTGTAGATATAACGGCACGCTTTCATCGGGTATTCCGGACGGAATCGCGTTACGGGGAGGAAGTTTTTTCAGATACTCCCGGAACGCCTGGCTTGATGCCATGAAATCTACGGCTTTATCGATAAGAAGCGGAACGTTTTCACCTAATTTTCCCATGATGATATCTCCGTATTACCCCGCGCCGGGAATGCGCGGCCACCAATTTTAGTTTAGGTTCCCGGTAAAGATGACATTAAGGAAAACGTGCTGAATCCTCAATAATCATCCGCTGCTGTTTATTATCTTTTTTCTATAGATTTCTTAATTAATCAACGAATTGCGTAGTTTTTGAGCATGTTAATGATTACGTTGCAGAACTATTACAATGTCATCAGTTGTGAACAAAGCACCTGGTCGCGCATACTAGGGGCTATAAATTTATCTTTATCAGAAGCCATCACATGAAAGAAGTCGAAAAAAACGAAATCAAACGTCTCAGCGATCGCCTGGACGCCATCCGCCACCAGCAGGCCGATCTGTCGCTGGTTGAAGCCGCAGACAAATATGCCGAGCTGGAAAAAGAGAAAGCCACGCTGGAAGCAGAAATTGCTCGCCTGCGTGAGGTTCATAGCCAAAAACTGAGTAAAGAAGCACAGAAGCTGATGAAGATGCCGTTTCAGCGCGCAATTACCAAAAAAGAGCAGGCTGATATGGGCAAGCTGAAGAAAAGTGTTCGCGGACTGGTGGTTGTGCACCCAATGACCGCGCTGGGCCGTGAAATGGGCCTGCAGGAGATGACTGGATTCTCTAAGACTGCGTTTTAAGCGCCTCAGACGACTGGTTCGATCATATCAACCCGCATCTGGCTTGCCTTAGCTGGTCAATGCGGGGACTCTCCTGTCTACTCGCCTAATTACCAAACAATTCACTCCCTTTACGTCGATTTACCGCTGGTTGATATTCTGAAAATGCATTTTTACCGAAATAGCCACCTATAAACAATAAAAATATATAGAAGATATCGGTAATGCTGCCAACTTACTGATTTAGTGTATGATGGTGATTTTAAGGTGCTTGCGTGGCTTCCATTTCCATCAGATGTCCTTCCTGCTCCGCTACTGAAGGCGTGGTGCGTAACGGCAAAAGCACTGCCGGACATCAGCGCTATCTCTGCTCTCATTGCCGTAAAACATGGCAACTACAGTTCACTTACACCGCCTCTCAGCCCGGTACGCACCAGAAATCATTGATATGGCCATGAATGGCGTCGGATGTCGCGCCAGTGCACGCATTATGGGCGTTGGCCTCAACACGATTTTACGTCACTTAAAAAACT
>NZ_MDGW01000092.1:0-8152 GCF_001712525.1 Shigella sp. FC1661 | reverse complement strand
TTTACGCGTATGACAGGCTCCGGAAGACGGTTGTTGCGCACGTATTCGGTGAACGCACTATGGCGACGCTGGGGCGTCTTATGAGCTTGCTGTCACCCTTTGACGTGGTGATATGGATGACGGATGGCTGGCCACTGTATGAATCCCGCCTGAAGGGAAAGCTGCACGTAATCAGCAAGCGATATACGCAGCGAATTGAGCGGCATAACCTGAATCTGAGGCAGCACCTGGCACGGCTGGGACGGAAGTCGCTGTCGTTCTCAAAATCGGTGGAGCTGCATGACAAAGTCATCGGGCATTATCTGAACATAAAACACTATCAATAAGTTGGAGTCATTACCCATTTTGGCTATGGTATCCCACGTGTATTTTTTTGTAGCAATTTCCTTCATTTTTTTTGCGCAGATTTCTGCCTGTTCATTCTGATTGCCATTTAATATATCATTGACGATAAAAGATAGCTCATTTTTATTTTTAAAATAAAACGCATAGTTGTCAGTTGTAAACCGATTGAAATCACAATCAAAGGCAATAATAGGAATTTGAAAATGCATAGCCTCGACTAAAGAAGGATTTGTCCCACCAGCTGAATGCCCATGAATATAGCCACGGCATAAAGACCTAAAGTTAAAAAGGATATCAGAATCATATATAGGGTCTATAATTTCAATATTATTATAATTCCCAAATTCTTCTTTTAGTCGTCGCCCATACAAACTGGAATCCCAATTACCAACAATTTTTAGACTGTGTGTTGTATTTTTAAATGCTTCTAATATCATTCTTATGTTATTTTCTGGTTCAATCCTGCAGACAGTAAAAAAATAGTCCTCTTTTATAACTGATATTGGCTTCTTAACCAATGAATGATCACCACCATAAGCAATAATTTTAGCTTCTAAACCGTATTTTTTTAAGACATATTTAGCAATAGCTTCATTATCAGCCACAACAACATCTGAATATTTAACAGCTATTTTCTCTGAATTTTTTAAATACCACTTAGCAATACCCTTCCATTTTGCTCTTTTCCATTCTAATCCATCAATATTTACAATAACCTTTGATGACGAAAAAAATCTGTAAATTGGTAGAAAAACACACCCTGAAACCCCGAGAATTAGGACAACATCTACCTTGTTAAACAATGACAAAAATAACGAATAGATATCATACAAGATACTAGAACTACCATTGGCGTCAAATGGTATATACTTCAAGTCAGCACGCTTGTATTTTTTTGGGGTGTTTTTATATTTTTTTCGTGAACAATATACATTGTATTTTATATTTTGACTTTGATAATCAACTAAATTTTGAACTAATGATTCAAATCCACCATAACATGCTGGCAATCCAACAATTCCAACAACATCTATTTTTTTCTCTGAAAATTGTTCTGTCATACTGATGACCTTAATTTATCTTGCTAATATTAGAAATTTAACTATATATCTTTAAATAAATTATTCACTTTATACCGTTTTCTCACTATATCAAAGAAAACTCTAAGACAAGCCATGCCTAAAGATATCAGAAACCGAATATAATTCGATATATTTCGCCTCTTCCTTAATATATTTTTTTTCCATAAAATTCTCCCTTTCTCATTTTTATAATATTATGCGAAATACCACCTCTTGTGCCTATTTCTCGAGGAACTGTTGTATATATGCTTTCAAAATATTTAACTTTAGTTTTTGAATTAATATAAGATAAAAAATATGCATAATCCTCTGAATATCTCAAACATGGATTAAATAAACAAACTTTCCTTTTAATCACTACACTTGGTGTAACACAAGGATTCAAAAAAATCAAAAACCATCTAAAATGAATAAACTTACCTACTGTATTAAACCAATATGATGAAATTCGATTATATTTTTCACATCCATTTACTGCATGGTAGAGAAAATCTATATCCTCATCCTTCAGAATATTCAATAGCCAATCTATTTTTCCCATGCAAAAATAATCATCTGAATCTAAAAAGGCAATATAATTAAATTTAGCTCTCCTAATCCCAATGTTCCTACAAATTTGCGGCCCCTTATTATATTTATTGCGATAAATGTGAACATTAACCCCATACTTATTACTCTTCTCTAAAAATGTGTCAGGAGCCAAATCTGAACAATCATCAATTACAATAATCTCCACAAGATGTGGGGATAAAGTATCAACTGAGTCAATAGCCCTGATTAACTTTTCTTTCCTGTTATACACAGGTACAACAACAGAAATACCGAAACTCCTTTTTTTCATATAATAATGCTCACAAATGGTATTTTGTTCATATGGGAGGAACCACACAACCACATAATTGAGATAAAGATATTAATACATATCGAAAGCGATAAATAATTATATGAAGACACTCTGCCGATATAATTTCTTATGCTACAGTAGGTTAAAAGTAATAATAATGGATATACGCCATATATAATTCGAAAACCAAGATACGGAACAATAGATGCGATACAACAAACAAAGGTAGCATTAATAACAATATTGTTTATTATTTTATCCTTACAATGTGATTTAATCATGACAATTAAATATAATACACAAAGACATAAAGTATTAATTATACTTATGATTCGAATAATAAAGTCCTCATCTGCATACGGCAAATATTTATATATTAACTTTTTAAACTCAATAACCCAAGGCACAACATCTAGAATATTTGTCGCAAACAACAAAAACACACCTACAACAATACTAGGAACTACAATTCTAATGCTACATCTAGAAATAATAAAAATAGAAACGATCAGAATCGAAGCTTGATGAAAAAGAAAAGAAATGGTTACAGCTATCAAGAATAAAAAATATCGCCTCTTTATAAACAAACAGAACGATAATAACAGTACTGCTATTGAGAATCCCTGCCTCAGAGCATTAGTTAACAACTCAATGCCTATAAATGAAGAAAACAAAGCAATGATATAAATTTTATCAACTCTAAATATTGTTATTGCTAAAAAGATGCAACCAATAACAAATATTGGCCATATCCAAATTAACCAACTAATATGGCAACTATCCAACATTAGAAAATTAATTAAATCAAATATATATTTATATGTGTAATCCACTCCTATATATCCACTAGGATTAGAACAATATTCATCAAATTCATTTAAATAGTTCTGAGTATCTGCACCAAAATCTTCATTCCTAAAGAAAAACAATACAATTAAAAATAGAAAAATTATAAATGACAAAATGTCATTTATACTTTTTGTATTGAAATTACGTTTATACGATATTAAATAGAGTAATTGTATAAACAGAAATAAAGCCAGGATTGTAACTAGCATTTTTCACCTACACAATTATATAATAGTAATTCATATGTACTCCCTAGGAAACGCTTCAAGTAACTCTTCAGAACTTCTAATAAATTTATTACATCTAGAAATTCTAACCAAATCATCAATAGAATATTTATGATCATTATCTAGTCGTATCATTTTAGGATTTATATTATTAGTAGTACTATAATAGTCCAAAAACTTAAAATCACCACCTAATACTTGGTCACCAAATGAAACCCATAAATTAGGTATACCATAAGTATCTGCAGCAATTAATCCATGAAGTGACGATGAAATTACAACCTCACATTCGTTAATTTTATCAATAAAAACTTCAATGTCATCTTGAATATCAACAAGAACACATCCTTTATGTAAAAAATCCTGTACAACAGCTCGTTGCTTATCTTTATAGTGTGGAATAATACCGACTTTGTATTTTTTACTTCTATGTTTTGCTTTATAAAATAAAGGCAAAAGAACGGCCGGGTCTCCCAACACATCAGGGCAGTCAATTGAAAAATCTTTCTGAAGTTTATTTCTAGTCAAAACACCTCGAACAGCCCTAATATCAGGGGCTGTTTCTCGTAATGGCGCATCTTTAGATATAAAACCACTCCCCCATACGATACTTTTATTTGATGCACTTGAAAGAACGCTTCCTATAGCTAATATATGAGGTAGCTTTTTGAAGTTGTTCTTTACTACCTTTTTATTGGTAATTTTTTCAATTAAATATTTATTTAATTGATCACCCCAGTTATTATGTCTTGTATAGTAATTCACCGGAACTGTTTTCTCTCCCATATTCAAGATTCGCTCTTTCAGTTCCGTTGATATCCCATACAGAGCTTCAATAATTCTTCCCATAAATCCTCTCTTTGTAAAACACTATTAATAATGAAAATAGAAAAATAAAGAAGTTAGATAATGTTATAGATTGCACTATATATTGAAAATCATAATCATTATGTTTCAAGAATAAGTAACACGAGGACAAAAAAAAGCGAACACACGTATAACCACAGAATAATACTTAAACTATAGCGCAATTTCAAAATAAGTACAGGCATCCTTGCGGAAAGATAAAAAAATTGGGCCAGTGCAAGACATATCGAATATTTAAAAACATCCAAATGTTTATATATTGTTATTGATAATATATATAATAAAATAAAATTAAATGTAATCAAAACAATTGAAATTACAAGGAATTTAAAATAAGATCGCCAATCAAATATTTTATTTTTATTCTCTATGTTTTTCTTTAAAAACATAGAGTCGTACAATGCAATTAGCATTGTAACTACACCAAACACATTCTGCGTAACTCTAATTTCTACCAACTCTGCTGCAGGCATTCTGTCATGAAAGAATATAAAGAAACCTTGATTTGTAATCCAATAAATAATGGTAATAACAGAAAACACGCCTCCAAATCTTAATGAATCAGTAATTGCATACCATAAAGATGGCATTTCATATTCACCATCACTATTGAACTTTGTTTTAATAAAAAGAAAACAACATATTATCGTTAGCGGAATTAACTTTGCACCGCTATATATATATATATATATAGTCGAATTAATGCGCATGAAATTCAGCCAACACATCAATATAAAAACAAAAAAAATAAATGCCGTTATTATCGTTGAAAAGAAAGAGAGACAAGAATTATTAATATAAAAGCAGTATCGTTTTATGTATTCTGAAGATATTCCAACAAAAAACAAGAATAATATTTCTGCCGATTGAAACCATAATGATACAATCAACATAGTAATAATACAAAAAAATAAAAATAACTTTAGCCAAAAAAGTGAAGATTGTTTTTTATAGCGCAACAGTAAATATTGCGTTGTAAAACAGGAACAAAACAATACAGATACTAATGCAACAGATTGGAATAACACAACATTAGCCATATCTGATTTGTCAAGTAAATTACCGCCAATAGCAATAAAAATAAAAACAAGTCCAGAATCTATTATTTGATCAAGCGAAAAGAATAAAGTTTGTCTCTTATTACTGTTCATTTTGTTTCGTTAGCCATGAATAACACTTATCTTTTTCTGATAACAGGGGAGACGATACTAGAGGCCACTTAATATCAATACAGGGATCATCCCATTTAACCCCTCTTTCACTTATCGGATGATAATAATTAGTCGTCTTATACAAAAACTCCGCCGTTTCACTCAGCACCAAAAAACCATGTGCAAATCCTTCAGGGATCCACAACTGGCGCTTATTCTCAGCAGATAAATTCACCCCAACCCATTTGCCAAAAGTTGGTGACGATTTACGAATATCAACCGCTACGTCAAAAACTTCACCAACAACGCAGCGTACCAGTTTTCCTTGCGCATAAGGTTCTAACTGATAGTGCAGCCCACGTAAAACGCCTTTACTAGACTTCGAATGATTATCCTGAACAAATTCAACCTTACGCCCTACAGCCTCTTCGAAAACTTTCTGATTAAAGCTTTCCATAAAGAAACCACGCTCATCACCAAAAACTTTCGGCTCGAAAATTAACACATCAGGAATTTCAGTTTTAATTACGTTCATTTTATTAATAACCTTTAATCATTTTCAGCAGATACTGACCATAAGCATTTTTCTTCAACGGTTCAGCTAATACTTTCACCTGCTCAGCATCGATAAACCCTTTACGGTAAGCAATTTCTTCCGGGCAGGAAACTTTCAGCCCCTGACGTTCTTCTATTGTTGCGATAAAATTGCTTGCCTCAATAAGACTTTGATGTGTCCCCGTGTCCAACCATGCATATCCACGTCCCATCATGGCAACAGATAAACGTCCCTGCTCCATATAAATACGGTTAATATCGGTAATTTCCAGTTCGCCACGGGCAGAAGGCTTAAGGTTTTTCGCCATTTCTACAACATCATTGTCATAGAAATAAAGTCCGGTTACAGCATAATTGCTTTTTGGCTCTAACGGTTTTTCTTCAAGGCTAATGGCTGTTCCGTTATTATCAAACTCCACGACACCATAGCGTTCAGGATCATTTACGTGATATGCAAATACCGTTGCACCACTTTCTTTGTTAACAGCGGCATCCATTAACTTCGGCAGATCGTGACCGTAAAAGATATTATCACCAAGAATCAAAGCACAATCATCACCACCAATAAACTCTTCACCGATAATAAACGCCTGCGCAAGACCATCCGGACTCGCTTGCACTTTGTACTGAAGATTCAGCCCCCACTGGCTACCGTCACCCAACAGTTGTTGAAAACGAGGAGTATCCTGTGGCGTACTGATAATCAAAATATCGCGAATACCCGCCAACATCAGTGTAGAGAGCGGATAATAGATCATCGGTTTATCATAAATCGGTAGCAGCTGTTTACTGACTGCCATAGTCACAGGATAAAGACGAGTACCAGAACCACCCGCTAAAATAATACCTTTACGCGTTTTCATTTCATCATTCCTTTTAATTCATCTTGCTCCACCATCACAAACAAGATGCAAAAACTATTAAATAGCTGTAGTCGTAAATAATTCGTTGAGCATGCGTTTCACGCCAATCTGCCAGTCAGGCAAGACAAGCGCAAAGTTCTGCTGAAATTTTTCTGTATCAAGGCGAGAGTTATGCGGACGACGAGCTAGTGTAGGATAGGCTGTTGTTGGTACTGCGTTGAGCTTGTTGAGTGCAAGGGGAATGCCTGCTTCGCGCGCCTCTTCAAAAACCAGCGCAGCATAATCGTACCAGGTTGTGGTACCACTGGCTACCAGATGGTATAAGCCTGCGACTTCTGGTTTATTCAGTGCAACACGAATGGCATGTGCCGTACAATCAGCCAGCAACTCAGCACCTGTTGGTGCACCAAACTGATCGTTAATGACAGCTAATTCTTCGCGCTCTTTTGCCAGACGTAACATTGTCTTGGCAAAATTGTTTCCTTTACCTGCATATACCCAGCTGGTACGGAAAATAAGGTGCTTCGCACAATGCTCTTGTAATGCTTTTTCTCCAGCTAACTTGGTTTCACCGTACACATTTAGCGGTGCGGTTGCATCCGTCTCCTGCCATGGTATTTCACCGGTCCCCGGAAATACGTAGTCAGTAGAGTAGTGAATAACCCAGGCGCCGACTTCATTGGCTGCTTTCGCAATCGCTTCGACACTTGTCGCGTTAAGTAATTGTGCAAACTCCGGTTCTGATTCTGCTTTGTCTACTGCGGTGTGAGCGGCTGCGTTGACAATAATATCAGGCCGAATGCTTCTTACGGTTTCAGCTACACCTTCAGGATTACTAAAATCACCACAATAATCAGTGGAGTGAACATCAAGAGCAATCAAATTACCCAGAGGTGCCAGAGCACGCTGTAGTTCCCAACCTACCTGCCCTGTTTTGCCGAAAAGGAGAATATTCATTACTGGCGGCCCTCATAGTTCTGTTCAATCCACGATTGATAGGCACCACTTTTCATATTTTCGACCCATTTGGTAATGACTCCAACTTATTGATAGTGTTTTATGTTCAGATAATGCCCGATGACTTTGTCATGCAGCTCCACCGATTTTGAGAACGACAGAGACTTCCGTCCCAGCCGTGCCAGGTGCTGCCTCAGATTCAGGTTATGCCGCTCAATTCGCTGCGTATATCGCTTGCTGATTACGTGCAGCTTTCCCTTCAGGCGGGATTCATACAGTGGCCAGCCATCCGTCATCCATATCACCACGTCAAAGGGTGACAGCAAGCTCATAAGACGCCCCAGCGTCGCCATAGTGCGTTCACCGAATACGTGCGCAACAACCGTCTTCCGGAGCCTGTCATACGCGTAAA
>NZ_MDGW01000091.1:0-8177 GCF_001712525.1 Shigella sp. FC1661 | reverse complement strand
CTAAATCACGTCAGCGCTGGCTGTTTTACGCGTATGACAGGATACGGAGGACGGTTGTGGCGCACGTCTTCGGTGAACGCACTCTGGCCACACTGGAGCGTCTTCTGAGCCTGCTGTCGGCCTTTGAGGTCGTGGTATGGATGACGGATGGCTGGCCGCTGTATGAATCACGCCTGAAGGGAAAGCTGCACGTTATCAGCAAGCGTTACACTCAGCGCATTGAGCGACATAATCTGAATCTGAGACAACATCTGGCAAGGCTGGGACGGAAGTCACTGTCGTTCTCAAAATCGGTGGAGCTGCATGACAAGGTCATCGGGCATTATCTGAACATAAAACACTATCAGTAAGTTGGAGTCATTACCCATTTTTTTCGCTGACGATCTGTTTAAATATGAGTCAGTATGCATCGCCGCGATGGAACATTTAAAAAGTAAAGCAACGGCCCCTATACAAAACGGACCGTTGCCAGCATAAGAATTAACGGTGTGCCAGTTCGGCGTCGTCTTCGCTATCCAGAATGGCTTTATCGGTTTGCTTCAGCCACTGGCTGGTCAGCGTGCCAGCTGTCATCGAGCCACTAACGTTTAGCGCCGTACGGCCCATGTCGATAAGCGGTTCAACGGAGATTAACAGCGCCACCAGGGTTACTGGCAGGCCCATCGCAGGCAGCACAATCAGTGCAGCGAAAGTTGCACCACCACCGACACCGGCAACGCCTGCGGAACTAACGGTAACAATACCGACCAGCGTCGCAATCCACATCGGGTCCAGCGGGTTAATGCCAACCGTAGGCGCAACCATCACCGCCAGCATTGCCGGATACAAACCGGCGCAGCCGTTCTGACCAATGGTTGCACCGAAAGAGGCGGCGAAACTGGCGATTGATTCAGGAACGCCCAGACGACGCGTTTGTGCTTCCACATTCAGTGGGATAGACGCAGCACTGGAACGGCTGGTAAAGGCAAACGTCAGCACAGGCCATACCTTACGGAAGTACTTCAGCGGACTCACGCCATTAATGCCCAGCAGAATGCCATGCACTGCAAACATAATCAGCAGACCGAGGTAGGACGCGACAACGAAACTTCCCAGTTTGATGATGTCTTGCAAGTTAGAACCTGCAACCACTTTGGTCATTAGAGCCAGAACGCCGTAAGGGGTCAACTGCATGACAAGGCGAACCAGTTTCATCACCCAGCTTTGTAGGGTATCGATAGCGGCTAAGACGCGTTCACCTTTCGGCGCATCATCCTTCAGCAGTTTCAATGCAGCTACGCCGAGGAATGCGGCAAAAATTACCACGCTGATAATTGACGTCGGATTGGCTCCGGTAAGATCGGCAAACGGGTTTTTCGGGATAAAGGACAAGACCAGCTGCGGAACGCTCAGATCAAAGACTTTACCAACATAGTTACTTTCAATGGCGTTCAGACGTGCAGTTTCTGCACCACCCTGAACCAGACCTTCAGCCGTCAAACCAAACAGGTTGGTGACCAGCACACCGACCAGCGCCGCAATCAGCGTGGTAAACAAAAGCGTACCGATGGTCAGAAAACTGATTTTGCCTAACTGAGATGCGTTATGCAGACGGGCAACCGCGCTCAGAATAGAGGCGAAGACTAACGGCATAACGATCATTTGCAGCAGTTGAACATAGCCGTTACCAACGATGTTAAACCACTGTACAGAATCTTTAAGTACCTGGCTGTCAGAACCATAAATGGTATGCAGGGCAAGGCCAAAAACCACACCCATCACCAGACCCACCAGCACTTTTTTCGCCAGACTCCACTGTTTATGGCGGGTCTGAGCCAGCGCAAACAGCAGTACAACGAACACCACGATGTTCGCAATTAATGGAAAGTTCATCCCCGTTCTCCTGATCTTATTATTTCTATCACTGCGTAGCAGTCATAGTGTTGGCGCAAGATTAACAGAACTGTGAGCTGGCTCTTATATTCAAATGAAATTGCTTATTCCAGAAAGGTGATTTTTGTCTTTTTAGTATTCAACCTGATGCTTAATAAGCCGATGAAACTGGATCTGCAAGGTATTGATTATTTGCGATGACCAACGAACAGCGCTGTTCTCGGGTAATGAATGGGGCATCCATACCGACCAGACAAATAATGCCATGCAGATAAAACGTTCCAGTTGGTTGCCCTTTTGGGGAACTAGGATCGGCAAGCGGAAACGCCAGCGGCATGGCCAGAGCAGGGGAACACCGGCGGGTGTCAGCATATCGGCAAGTATGTGGCTCAAATAACCCAGCACCATTCCTTGTAGCGCATCAGCCGGAATGAACCAGCCTTCCGGAACCTTAAGGTAAAAGGTTGCCAGCAGCGCAAATACCGCCAGCAGACTGTGGGTAAAACCACGATGCCCAAAAGCGCGGGCGATCGGTTTTGATATCCATTTTAATCGCTGCCCAAGAAACGACTTTGGGTGATCGATGTCCGGTAACAAACACGTCAGGATTGCGGAAGGGACAATATGCCACCAGTCACCCTGTGCCAGCACGGGCGTCAGCTCGGCATTTTTGGCAAATACCGCACAAGCAATAGAAAAGAGAAGGTGACCTTCCGCCGTCATGATAAAACTCACTAAACTGTCGATACGTCCAGTATAGGATTTTTATACAGTGCACGGAAGTGGTTACGGTGTAACTCTTTCTCTTAAATTGACGATTAATCCGTCAGTTGAATGCAAATTCAGATAAAGAACCAGGGGCAGCGTGATCACTGCCCCTGGTCATTAACCGAGAAGGTCTTTTGCGGTGAGTTCTGTCAGCGATGAGAGTTTGACGTTTGCTAATACAAAACGTGGATCATTTTGCGCTTCTGGCGCAGGAACGACGATGGAACGCATGCGGGCTGCTTTAGAAGCGATCATGCCATTTACCGAGTCTTCCAGCGCCACGCAGGTCAGTGGGTCAACGCCCAGTTTTGCTGCGCAGTCGAGATATACTTGCGGATGCGGCTTGCTGTAAGGCAGTTTTTCAGCCGAGGCGAGGGCATCGAAACTGTCGCGTAAGTCAAACATGGTCAACACTTTTTCCAGCATATGTAGTGGTGACGCGGAGGCCAGTCCCACCAATAAACCTTGTTCTTTGCATAACGCAACAGCTTCGCGCACGCCTGGTAATAATGGACGTGTCTCTTCAACCAGTGAAATGGCACGGGCAATAACCCGTTCTACTACTTCCTGACGGCTTGGCCCATTCCACGGTTGCCGGGCGTACCAAAGATCGACCACCATATCGATGCGTAAACCTAAGGTGTCCGGCAGCTCGTTACGACGGGAGATATCCACCCCCAGGCTTGCCATCACATCCAGTTCGGCTCGATCCCATAAAGGTTCTGAGTCGATAAGTAATCCATCCATATCAAAAATTGCAGCAAGAATCTGACGCGGGGTTGACATTACAACCTCTCCTTTAGAGCATTATGTGTAAGGTATTAAGCCGTGCTTATGATTAAGCGCCTATCATATCGCCTTTAAAGAATGGGCGAAAACAGATATCTACAAGTAAACTAAGTGAAACGACGCGTCTTAATCAAGGAGAACTCATGACGTATCAACAAGCTGGACGCATTGCTGTTTTGAAAAGGATTTTGGGTTGGGTGATTTTTATACCTGCATTGATCTCTACATTGATTTCTTTGCTGAAATTTATGAATACCCGGCAGGAAAACCAGGAAGGCATTAATGCGGTCATGCTCGACTTTACTCATGTCATGATCGATATGATGCAGGCGAATACGCCTTTTTTGAATCTGTTCTGGTATAACTCCCCGACGCCCAATTTTAATGGTGGCGTGAACGTTATGTTCTGGGTGATTTTCATCCTGATTTTTGTCGGACTGGCGTTGCAGGATTCCGGTGCCCGAATGAGTCGCCAGGCGCGCTTCTTGCGGGAAGGTGTTGAAGATCAACTCATTCTGGAAAAAGCCAAAGGGGAAGAGGGGCTAACGCGTGAACAAATTGAGTCCCGTATTGTTGTTCCGCACCATACTATTTTCCTGCAGTTTTTCTCACTGTATATCCTGCCGGTTATTTGTATTGCTGCAGGTTATGTGTTCTTTTCTCTGCTTGGGTTTATTTAATCAAAAGGCCGCACAGAGCGGCCATTATCTTCAACCCATATCATGCTGCTAATAATCTATCCAGTGACTGCTGAGCAATAACCAAATGCTGACCGCCAAATAACCTTGCACGATTTAACAGCGTGTAGAGTTGGTAAACCGGTTGACGTTCAAGGAAATCGGCAGGTAGCGGGGATACTGACTGATAGCCGTCATAGATTTGTGGCGGCTGTTCAGTATGCAGCGGTAACATCGCCAGGTCGCACTCTCGGTCACCCCAGTAGCAGGCAGGGTCGAAAATGTACGGGCCATCCGGACCCAGCGCACAGTTGCCGGACCATAAATCGCCGTGCAACAGAGAAGGCTGCGGTTGATGCGAGGCCAGACGCTGCTGAATATGCTCGACGATGGCGTCGATATTGCCGAAAGCGATCCCTTTCTCTGCTGCCAGTTCCAACTGCCAGCCAATCCGTTGTTCAGCAAAAAACGTTGACCAGCGACGTTGCCAGGTGTTGGGCTGTGGAGTTGTGGAGAGCGAGTTATCAAAATCGAGGCCAAATTGTGGTTGGTCACTCCATTGATGTAAACGCGCAATTTGCTGACCAAGAATAAATGCGCTATGCGCATCCAGCGGACGAGGTGGGAGATAATCCATCACCAGAAAACTGTAGTCACGGTCAGCGCCTACTGCCCAAACCTTAGGCACGGTGACGGTTTTACTACGCGACAGTAACTCCAGTTGGTCGGCTTCGGCGGTAAAACCGGGAAGCAGTTCCCTTTCATCACATTTGACGAAAAAGTCATGTCCTGCATAGCGCAAATGCCATGCGGCATGGACTTCTCCGCCAGGCAGTTCATTACGCAGTTCGATTTCGCCTTCACCTAACTGCTCGCTCAAAAGACGACTGATTGCCTGCCACATGATGTCTCTCCCATGTTGTCTGCCAGATCATAAGGTTAGCGCAAGAATGCGGTGTAAAAACACGAGCTAACGCACACCACAGACTGATTATTGCCCAAAAACCATTTATTTTCTGTTGCTATTCCATTCCTCCCAGGTCGTGATGGTGATTTCAGGATCTTTGCCGGTTGCACTTTGGGTAAGCCCCGAAACCAGTTCTCTAATTTCTTCTTCACTTTGGGTACTGATAAGTCCAAAAGTGTTAGTCCCCAGCTCATGGATATTTCCCTCATCATCCGTCATGGTGAGCAAAAAACCGTCGCGAGTCAGGTAATTATTCAACTCGTTAATTTCAGTCAATGTATCCTCATGCAACATGACGGTTATGACATAACGGACAAGATCGCCACTGGCCATAGTTCACCCCTTTGTTATCACATGACTTTTGAGCATAGTCGGAGAAACGCGTTGCCGACAGGTTGGTGGTGATTCCCCCAATGCTGGGGGAATGTTTTTGTTAGCGGGAAAGGTAAGCGTAAATTTTTTGCGTATCGTCATGGGAGCACAGACGTGTTCCCTGATTGAGTGTGGCTGCACTCCCCGCAGCTACGCCAAAACGGACCATCTCTTCAAGAGAGGCATTTTCTGCCAGTTTCAGTGTCATCGCGCCGACCATGCTGTCACCAGCGCCAACGGTACTCTGGCTTTTCACCGGTGGTGGCACCACCTGAATGCAGTTTTCACTATCAACACCCAGCGCTCCTTGTGGACCAAGGGAAACGACAACCCGTTTGGCCTTGCCGCTATTAACGATTTCCTGCGCGGCTTTGCGGACATCGTCCGGCTGGGTGAGTTCGCGATTCACCAGCGCACTGAGTTCTTTTTGGTTAGGCTTAACCAACTCGATGTTACCAATTGCCAGTGCTGCACTTAACGCTTCGCCAGAACTGTCGACGATGCAGCGGATCCCTTGTTTTTGCGAAGCGGAAATCAGTTGGGTTAATTTTTCCAGCTTCACACCTGGCGGCAGGCTTCCGCTTATGACTAGGATGGCCCCGGATTCAATTTCCAGAACTTGCTCTTCAAGCTGGCGAAACTCATCTTCATTTAATGCCGCGCCTGGCATAACAAAACGATACTGCTCACCGCTTGCTTCCACATGTACATGTAAATTCTGCCGGGTCCAGTCTTTGGCTTCTACAGTAGCGACGGGGACATTTTCATCCGCCAACAGTGAAACCAGGTGTTCGCCGGTCGCGCCACCCGCCGGGAAGATCGCTGTGGCACTGCCTCCAAGATGGGCAATGGCGCGGGCGACGTTGATGCCGCCGCCCCCGGGTTCGAACACCGGTGCGGTACAGCGCAGTTTTCCTTCGGGATAAATTTGCGGGGTAATTGTTGCGCTATCGAGAGAGGGCGCAAGTGTCAACGTATAGATACGTACCATCATTTCCTCCTATAGGCTGATTTCAGTCTGGCACCGAATCAGCGGAAAGTGAAGAAATTAACAATATGATTTATTGGAGCTTTATTTAAAATTTTGCAGATAAATATATATAAATAAAAATCTGTTTTCGCCACATGCTTATTCAAAAAATGAAATAAGAATACATTGCTAAGTTATTCGCGCCTTTTTATAATTCGTTACCTTTCCAGGGACGCTAATCTTTGATCCTTAAGAAAGTTTCCGGGACCGCGATGGTCTCTTTTTTTGTTGTACGGACTCTTGATAAATGAAGCTTTTGAAGACAGTTCCTGCCATCGTTATGTTGGCGGGGGGCATGTTTGCGTCACTGAATGCAGCTGCCGATGATTCCGTTTTTACTGTCATGGACGATCCTGCCAGCGCTAAAAAACCTTTCGAAGGTAATCTGAACGCAGGATATCTTGCACAATCAGGCAATACGAAAAGCTCCTCACTTACGGCTGACACCACCATGACCTGGTATGGACAAACCACTGCCTGGTCGCTGTGGGGGAACGCCAGTAATACTTCTTCTAATGATGAGCGTTCTTCAGAAAAATATGCGGCGGGCGGGCGTAGCCGCTTTAATTTAACTGATTATGACTATTTATTTGGTCAGGCAAGCTGGCTGACAGACCGTTATAACGGCTATCGAGAGCGCGATGTGTTGACCGCGGGTTATGGTCGTCAGTTTTTGAATGGCCCGGTACACAGTTTCCGCTTTGAATTCGGTCCAGGTGTGCGTTACGACAAATATACCGACAATGCCAGTGAAACTCAGCCGCTGGGCTATGCCTCCGGGGCTTATGCATGGCAGTTGACTGACAACGCTAAATTTACGCAGGGTGTTTCGGTCTTTGGCGCGGAAGACACAACGCTGAACTCCGAAAGCGCATTAAATGTTGCTATTAATGAACATTTTGGACTGAAGGTGGCTTACAACGTTACATGGAACTCTGAACCTCCAGAGTCTGCACCGGAACATACCGACCGTCGGACAACCTTATCGCTGGGCTACAGCATGTAAAATTATCTGCCGGACCGTGTTATGCGGTCTGGCTGTCTTCGTTTGTCACTGCTCAGCCCCAAATCATTGCTGCCCAACGTAGCAACAACATAGCGCCACAGATTGCCAGTAGCACCACCACCATCTTCCAGTGTTTTTTATCAAAGCGTTTAGTCGGCATACCAGTGTCCTGCATATCTCTTGTGCGTGATAACGGAGTGTAACAAAAGGGACGGGCATCAAGGGATTTTTTGTTATTACAGCCGTTGGGTGGCGTTGTACACCTGGTCACTGTTTCTGCGTTTTATGAAAAAATAATATTATGCATCAACATATATATCGAAAATAGTTGGGTAATGACTCCAACTTACTGATAGTGTTTTATGTTCAGATAATGCCCGATGACCTTGTCATGCAGCTCCACCGATTTTGAGAACGACAGTGACTTCCGTCCCAGCCTTGCCAGATGTTGTCTCAGATTCAGATTATGTCGCTCAATGCGCTGAGTGTAACGCTTGCTGATAACGTGCAGCTTTCCCTTCAGGCGTGATTCATACAGCGGCCAGCCATCCGTCATCCATACCACGACCTCAAAGGCCGACAGCAGGCTCAGAAGACGCTCCAGTGTGGCCAGAGTGCGTTCACCGAAGACGTGCGCCACAACCGTCCTCCGTATCCTGTCATACGCGTAAAACAGCCAGCGCTGACGTGATTTAG
>NZ_MDGW01000090.1:0-8205 GCF_001712525.1 Shigella sp. FC1661 | reverse complement strand
CGAACAGTGGGGCTACGTCGGTGCTAAATCACGTCAGCGCTGGCTGTTTTACGCGTATGACAGGATACGGAGGAGGGTTGTGGCGCACGTCTTCGGTGAACGCACTCTGGCCACACTGGAGCGTCTTCTGAGCCTGCTGTCGGCCTTTGAGGTCGTGGTATGGATGACGGATGGCTGGCCGCTGTATGAATCACGCCTGAAGGGAAAGCTGCACGTTATCAGCAAGCGTTACACTCAGCGCATTGAGCGACATAATCTGAATCTGAGACAACATCTGGCAAGGCTGGGACGGAAGTCACTGTCGTTCTCAAAATCGGTGGAGCTGCATGACAAGGTCATCGGGCATTATCTGAACATAAAACACTATCAGTAAGTTGGAGTCATTACCAGCACAATGATATATCGGCGCGTATTCCGTTGCATAAGTGTGCAAAAAAAGTGGAAGACGTATCGAGATTTGTGCGTCTGATCGAGACATGTTTAAAAATGGCTTGCCATAATTAACGTTGTATGTGATAACAGATTTCGGGTTAAACGAGGTACAGTTCTGTTTATGTGTGGCATTTTCAGTAAAGAAGTCCTGAGTAAACACGTTGATGTTGAATACCGCTTCTCTGCCGAGCCTTATATTGGTGCCTCATGCAGTAATGTGTCAGTTTTATCTATGTTATGCCTGCGGGCGAAGAAAACAATCTAAGGAATTTTTCAAATGGCAAAGATTAAAGGTCAGGTAAAGTGGTTCAACGAGTCTAAAGGTTTTGGCTTCATTACTCCGGCTGATGGCAGCAAAGACGTGTTCGTACACTTCTCCGCTATCCAGGGTAATGGCTTCAAAACTCTGGCTGAAGGTCAGAACGTTGAGTTCGAAATTCAGGACGGCCAGAAAGGTCCGGCAGCTGTTAACGTAACAGCTATCTGATCGAATCCACTGATCTGAAGTGTGAATACGCTTCAATCTCGCTATAAAGCCTCGTCGAATGCGAGGCTTTTTACTATGCTTTATCTTCGCTCCTGGCGTTCGGATATTTGCCCGCCGCGTGATTCGCGTTACACTTGCGGCCTTTAGTATCCTGCCGGAGTTGTCATGTCTTTTTCCTGTCCACTTTGCCATCAGCCTCTTTCGCGTGAAAAAAACAGCTATATCTGTCCCCAGCGACATCAGTTTGATATGGCGAAAGAAGGGTATGTCAATCTGCTGCCCGTTCAGCATAAACGGTCTCGTGATCCGGGCGACAGCGCGGAAATGATGCAAGCACGCCGCGCATTCTTAGATGCCGGACATTATCAGCCGCTGCGTGATGCAATTGTCGCCCAACTGAGGGAACGGCTTGATGATAAGGCCACGGCGGTGCTGGATATTGGCTGTGGTGAAGGGTATTACACACACGCATTTGCCGATGCGTTGCCCGAAATCACCACGTTTGGTCTGGATGTTTCGAAGGTAGCGATAAAAGCGGCGGCGAAACGCTATCCGCAGGTCACTTTTTGTGTCGCTTCCAGCCACCGTTTGCCGTTTTCCGATACCAGTATGGACGCCATAATACGTATTTACGCGCCGTGTAAAGCAGAAGAATTAGCACGAGTAGTGAAGCCCGGCGGCTGGGTCATTACTGCCACGCCGGGACCGCGACATTTGATGGAGCTGAAGGGGCTGATTTACAATGAAGTACATCTTCATGCACCTCATGCAGAACAACTGGAAGGTTTTACATTACAGCAGAGTGCGGAGTTGTGTTATCCGATGCGTCTTCGCGGTGATGAAGCCGTCGCATTATTGCAGATGACGCCGTTTGCCTGGCGTGCGAAGCCAGAAGTCTGGCAAACACTGGCAGCAAAAGAAGTGTTCGACTGCCAGACGGACTTTAATATTCACCTCTGGCAGCGTTCTTATTAACCGTGGAAGTGCGTCCAGAGGATCTGGACGCCGATGCCGATCAGTACCAGCCCGCCGAGAATTTCCGCTTTTTTCCCAATAATTGAGCCGATAAAGCGACCAACCATCATCCCTAATGTTGACATAATCAAGGTTGCACAACCAATGGCCAATGCGGTCGCGATAATGTTGACCTGCAGGAAAGCAAGACCAACACCCACAGCCATGGCATCCAGGCTGGTGGCAATCGCGGTGGTTACCAGTAGCCAGAAACCGTGTCGACGGCGCGGCTCTTCATCTTCATCATCTGCGCCACGAAAACCCTCAATAATCATTCGCCCGCCGAGGAATATCAGCAGCACAAACGCAATCCAGTGGTTCCATTCAAGGACAAACCGGCTGGCTAACATGCCCATTCCCCAGCCGATCAGCGGCGTCAGGGTTTCGACGGCACCAAAAATAAGGCCGGTTCGCAATGCTTCAGAAAATTTCGGTTTATGGAGGGTGGCACCTTTACCGATTGATGCAGCAAATGCATCCATCGACATACCAAACGCAAGAAGAACAGTAGCAGTGATATTCATGACAATGTCCTGACCGGGGTATCCATAAAACACATCATCGCCCCCAGCAAACATGCATACATGAACAACAAGCCGTGATGGTTTTCGCGTTCATGCAGGCATAGCGATTGATGTGCATATGGTCTCGCCTGACTGAAAGTATTCAGTCCGTACGTGCCACGTTTTGCAACGAGTATGTTGACACGTACATTTCCGGAATCTGGAAATCGGCTACTCCCCAAATGAGGGCGCAACCTTAACATATTTTGAGAATATAAAACAACTGTTGGAATATATTATTTCATTGCTTTATTGATAACGAATTCATTTAGATTTATATATCAATGAAACGTTAAAATAAATAACAAATAAGGGAAGAGGTAATATAGCCTAAGCTATGTCTGATTATTAAAAATACACTAAACATAGCTTTGGCTAAATTCATAACTTATTGAGTTGAAACGATAAGCTTATAAATTTTTTCCAGATTGTCGATATTTCGAACGCGGATTAACAGCCGACGCTGTTCTAATTGCATCACCAACACGCCATCTTCCGACAAGTTCATCGCTTTGATTAGGCTATATTCAATCCAGACATTGGCGAAGAAAAAACCTTTTTGTTTAAAGATGATCTTCGGAACGCGGATCCAGAATATATAAAAACCCATCAGAGCCAGTGCGCTTAATAACCATGTCGTTATTAACGCACCATGATTCGTGACGTTGTTATAGATAAGAATGACAATCAATCCGACGAAGATAACGCTATCGATGCGACCACGCCGGAGCAAAGGAATTGCCAGCAGGGTGGGGCCGTTACGGCGGGGCATGATGAACTGATCGTAGATCGCGAAGGCCAGGAGTGCGGCGATGAAAAGAATCAGTACCAGGTCCGTGATTGTCATTAATCCTCCAGATAAAAAAACGGGGCCAAAAGGCCCCGGTAGTGTACAACAGTCTTACAGTCCCAGCAGGCCGCAAGCGTAACCAGCGATACCGATGACGAAGAAGCCAACGATGATCCACAGCGGGTTAACTTTTTTGCGCAGTAGCCACATACAAGCAAAGGTCAGCAGCAGTGGTACCAGGCCTGGCATTAACTGGTCCAGAATAGTCTGGACAGTAGTAACGTGTTCTTTGCCCGTCTGGTCAGTAATGCGAGAGACAACCAGCGGGATGTTGACATGTGTCCACTTGTTAACCAATGCCCCCATGACAAACAGGCCGAGGATAGACGCCCCTTCCGTCAGTTTTTGCAGGAAGCCACCACCCATATCTTTAACGATATCGATACCTTTGGAGTAACCATACGCTACGCCGTAGTAACGGGTTGCCAGACGCACCAGGTTAAACAGGATGAAGAACAGCAGCGGACCTAACAGGCTGCCGCTCATCGCGATACCGGCACCCAGTGCTGCAAATACCGGACGTACGGTTCCCCAGAAGATCGGGTCGCCTACACCAGCCAGCGGCCCCATCAAACCGACTTTGATACCGTTGATAGCACCGTCGTCGATCTCTGCGCCATTAGCACGCTGTTCTTCCAGCGCCAGGGTTACGCCGAGAATCGGCGCAGCCACGAACGGCTGGGTGTTAAAGAACTCCAGGTGACGGCGAATAGCTTGTTTACGAGCTTCGTTGTTCTCAGGGTAGAGGCGACGAATTGCCGGTACCATAGAGAAGCAGAAACCCAGTGCCTGCATACGTTCGAAGTTCCATGAACCCTGGAAGAGGTTAGAACGCAGGAAGACGCCACGAATATCACTTTGAGTGAGTTTTTTCTCGGTGGTAGTTTGAGTTGTATCAACCATTTCGCTCACCTGTTAGTCCAGTTCATTATCGAGATCGTTGTTACCAGCAGCCTGAGCAGGCGCACCGGCTACGCGGTTGTATTTCGGGCTAAGTTGGATGTAGAGCACTGCCATAACAGTACCGATCACACCCAGAGCAACCAGGTTAAAGTTGGTGAATGCTGCGGTTACGAAGCCGAGGTAGAAGAACGGCATCAGGTAGCCAGCACGCATCATGTTGATAACCATCGCATAACCAACCACCACGATCATGCCACCGGCGATATTCAGACCATTGGTCACCACTTCCGGAATCGCATTCAGCATGTTCTGTACTTCGCTGGTACCAACAGACAGCGCAACGATGACGGCCGGAATAGCCACACGCATTGCTTGCAGGAACAGAGAAGAAACGTGGATCCAGGAAATCGCTGTCAGGTTGCCGTTATCAGCAGCCTTATCCGCAGCGTGCTGGAAAGCAACGGTAATAGTACGAACGATGATGGTCAGTACCTGGCCCGCAGCGGCCAGAGGGATTGCCAGTGCGATACCTGCACCAATGCTCTGATGACCTGCGATAACCAGAATGGTAGAAATGATAGAAGCCAGAGCGGCGTCAGGCGCAACTGCAGCACCGATGTTCATCCAGCCCAGCGCGATCATTTCCAGCGTACCACCGATAATAATACCGGTTTTCATATCCCCAAGAACGATACCCACCAGGGTACACGCGATTAGCGGACGGTGAAACTGAAATTCATCGAGGATTGATCCCATACCTGCGATACAGGCTACGATAAATACCAGCACAATTTGAAGAGTGGTAATCTCCATTGTACTTCTCCTGTTTACGTAAGACTTAAGTGTGAAAACTGAGTGATAATCAACACAATACGTTACTTATCGATTTTGCTGATCAGATCCATCATTTTCAGTTTCGGATCGGTGGAAACCTTACGGACTTCCAGCTCAATACCGCGCGCATTCAGTTTCTTGAACGCCTCGATATCTTTTTCATCAACCGAAACCGCGTTATTCACCTGGGTTTTACCTTGACGGAATGCCATACCACCGACGTTAACAGAGGTGATTTTCACGCCGCCTTCAACGAGACGCTCTACATCTGTTGGGTTGGTAAATAACAGCATTACGCGTTCGCCAGCATATTTCGGGTTGTTGTAGACGCGAATCATTTTGGCAACATCAACTACGTGTGCTGTTACGCCCGGAGGTGCAACCTGGGTGAGCAGTGTCTTACGAACGGTATCCGCAGCCACTTCATCACTAACAACAATAATACGGGAGACATTGGTTTCTTTGGTCCAGCGGGTGGCGACCTGACCGTGAATCAGACGGTCGTCGATACGCGCAAGGCCAATAACCATGTAGTCGTTTGGCCCCATTGGTTTTGCCGGAGTTGGAGCCGCTTTTGGTGCTGCGGCAGCGGGTGCTGGCGCGGCTTTTTCAACCGGTTTGGCTTTCAGTGCTTTCACGCCTTCACGGCCTGTTTCTACTGCCAGCGCAACCAGTTCATCAAAGCTTGGGTCATCATCACGAGCCATTAACGTTTCCACGAGCATTGGAATGTTAACGCCTGCAATGACTTCATAATGCTCTTTGTCGACGACAATGCGGCTGGCAGCATTGAACGGGCTGCCTCCCCATGTATCAACGAGAAACAGCACGCCTTTAGTGGTGTCGAGTTTTGCCAACTGAGCGTTGTACTTTTCAATCAGCGTTTCGGCATTTTCACCTGGAACGAAATCGATCCAGCCGACGTTTTCCTGCTCGCCTAACAGCATTTCTGCCGTTTTAAGCAACTGCTCTGCAGCCCAACCATGTGTGCCTATAACAATAGCAATGGTCACTTGCTACCTCCTTTATTATCGTTAACACCTCAACGTGCCAGATGTATTTTTGAATCGTCGTCCACAATCGAATCGATTCAGATAAGGGCTACAACCAAAAACCCCTGCGTTTCGCGATTTATTTTAGATATCGAAAAAATTATTTTATGTGATGAAGATCCGTAATTTAACTTTCGATTAGCAGAAATTTCGAAAGGTAAAATATCCTTGTCACATTCGTTTGCAAAGGAAGGTAAATCTTTGCCAAATCAGAGGCGTCTCTGATATGTTTAACTCCCGTTTAACAACCATGGAGTATAGGGCAGTAGCCCGCAGTATGGATCGTCACCGACGTCATTTCAGCATCAGGCCTTTTAACGCCTGCCTTTCTGGCACTCTATGCCGCACCTTTCGTTTGCATTTTGTCGTTACGCCTGCATTATTTCTGGCGTCGAATAGCTATTCCTTAAGCAGGAGCTTGTCATGGAATTCTTAATGGACCCCTCAATTTGGGCGGGGCTACTCACGCTTGTTGTTCTCGAAATTGTGCTGGGTATCGATAACCTGGTCTTCATCGCCATTCTTGCTGACAAACTGCCGCCAAAACAACGCGATAAAGCGCGTTTGCTGGGGTTATCACTGGCGCTGATTATGCGTCTGGGGCTGCTGTCGCTGATTTCATGGATGGTCACGCTGACCAAACCGCTATTTACCGTCATGGATTTCTCCTTCTCCGGACGCGACCTGATTATGTTGTTCGGGGGGATATTCTTGCTGTTCAAAGCAACAACCGAACTGCATGAACGGCTGGAAAACCGCGATCATGATTCCGGCCACGGTAAAGGCTACGCCAGTTTCTGGGTGGTCGTCACACAGATTGTCATCCTTGACGCCGTCTTCTCGTTGGATGCGGTAATTACTGCAGTAGGGATGGTTAACCATCTGCCGGTGATGATGGCGGCGGTAGTGATTGCGATGGCGGTTATGTTGCTGGCATCCAAACCGCTGACGCGATTCGTTAACCAGCACCCCACGGTGGTGGTGCTCTGTCTGAGCTTCCTGTTAATGATTGGTCTGAGTCTGGTGGCAGAAGGTTTCGGTTTCCACATTCCGAAAGGTTACCTGTATGCCGCGATTGGCTTCTCGATCATCATCGAAGTGTTTAACCAGATTGCGCGTCGCAACTTTATTCGCCACCAGTCGACTTTGCCGCTGCGAGCGCGTACTGCCGATGCCATCCTGCGTTTGATGGGCGGGAAACGTCAGGCCAATGTTCAGCACGATGCCGATAACCCGATGCCGATCCCGGAAGGTGCATTTGCCGAAGAAGAACGTTACATGATTAACGGCGTACTGACGCTGGCGTCGCGTTCTCTGCGCGGGATCATGACGCCGCGCGGTGAAATAAGCTGGGTTGACGCTAATCTCGGGGTCGATGAAATCCGCGAGCAACTGCTCTCTTCACCGCACAGTCTGTTCCCGGTATGTCGCGGTGAACTGGATGAAATCATCGGTATTGTACGTGCTAAAGAACTGCTGGTGGCGCTGGAAGAGGGCGTTGATGTGGCGGCGATTGCTTCGGCGTCTCCGGCGATTATCGTCCCGGAAACCCTCGATCCGATCAACCTGTTGGGCGTGCTGCGTCGTGCTCGCGGGAGCTTTGTTATCGTGACCAACGAGTTTGGTGTGGTACAAGGTCTGGTCACGCCGCTGGATGTGCTGGAAGCCATTGCGGGTGAATTCCCGGACGCTGACGAAACGCCGGAAATCATTACTGATGGTGACGGCTGGCTGGTAAAAGGCGGTACAGATTTGCATGCCTTGCAGCAGGCGCTTGATGTTGAGCACCTTGCCGATGACGATGATATCGCGACGGTCGCGGGCCTCGTGATCTCGGCAAATGGTCACATTCCCCGTGTGGGCGATGTGATTGATGTAGGGCCACTGCATATCACCATCATTGAAGCCAATGATTATCGTGTTGATCTGGTTCGCATTGTTAAAGAGCAACCGGCGCACGATGAAGATGAGTAAGGCAGTATGACTTTCCGTGAGACAGATGCTGGCCAACGTGGGATATTTAACGCGGGTTAACATCGTTGTCAGAGCCGCATGGGTGAGCTGTTGCTA
>NZ_MDGW01000089.1:0-8287 GCF_001712525.1 Shigella sp. FC1661 | reverse complement strand
TAGGGTGAGGGTAACGTGCGCGCTGATGCCCTCACCCCGGCCCTCTCCCACAGGGAGAGGGAGAAAACCAACCTTACGAATACTTTTTCGTCCGTCGCGTCGGTGCAGTATTTGCCGGGTCGTCCGGCCAGACATGTTTGGGATAACGCCCTTTCATCTCTTTTTGCACCTCACGGTACGCTCCTTTCCAGAAGGCGCTCAAATCTCGTGTGATTTGTAATGGCCTTTGGGCAGGTGAAAGCAACTCCAGCACCAGCGGCACGCGCCCCTGGGCGATCGTCGGATTGGTGGCCTCGCCAAACATCTCTTGCATTCTCACCGCCAGCGCGGGCGGGTTATCTTCATGATAACGAATAGCGATCCGGCTTCCCGTCGGCACAGTGTAATGCGCAGGCAATTCACTATCCAGACGTTGCTGCATTCCCCAATCAAGTAATCCGCGTAGTGCCTGATAAATGTCGAGTGATTTCAGGCCGCGTAGTGAATGTACGCCAGTCATATGTGGCAGCAGCCACGTTTCCAGCGTCGCCAATAAACTTTCATCATCAACCGCTGGCCAGTCATATTCCGGCAACCACTTTGCGGCGCATAACAAACGCAAGCGTAGCTGTTCCGCTTCCGCCGTCCAGTTGAGCACGCTTAAACCTTTATCACGGATGCCATTAAGCATCGCCTGATGCAACTCGTCTTCCGAGGGTTTCGCCAGCGGCTGCACTTTCACCGTCAGCAGACCGATTTGCAGCCGACGCCAGGCTTTCAGCGTACCTTGCGCGTCATCCCACTCCACAGTGTCAGACTGCTGTACCAGCTGCGGGCAGCGTTGTACTAACTCATCAATATCGACCGGCAGCGCCAGTAAAATCCGCGCATCCGGCGAGGCGCTGCCCTGCAATAATAACGGTGCGATCAACCATTCGTGGCGGCTTAGCGCGTCGTCGGCATCGAGCATCGCTCCCATGCCGTTTGCCCGTTGATAGCGTCCATCTTGCCCACGGCGACGAGCAATGCGATCGGCAAACGCCCCGGCAAGTAGCGGCGCGATAAGCGAACTGTCTGCCTCACCGCCACGTACGTTTAAGCGTTTTAACAGTTGCTGACTACGTTGCTGCCAGGCTGGTTGATTGCGCGAAAACGCCACGCCCAGGTCACTATTGCCCATCCGTGGCGGCTCTTCGAGAATGGCGGCAATTTTTGCCGCGGTAGCAGCTTCGTCGTCGTTCTTCGCGCTAACCAGCATTGCCGCTAAACGCGGATCGTTACCCAGCGCTGCCATTTTTTGCCCCTGCGCACTAAGCCGTTCACCCTCCAGCGCCCCCAGCATTTGTAACAGGCGTTTCGCGGCCAGTAGATTCACCGTTGGCGGTTGATCCAGCCAGCTCATCTGCGCCGGATCGCTGCATCCCCATTGCAGTAATTCCATCAGCAAACCGGAAAGATCGCTTTGTAAGATTTCCGGTTCACTTTGCGCGGCAGCGCGTTCTGCTTGTTCTTTGGCGATTAGATGCAGGCAGATACCCGGCTCCAGACGCCCGGCGCGCCCGGCACGCTGCGTCATGGATGCCTGGCTAACGCGTTGAGTAATCAGTCGCGTTAGCCCCGTGCGCGGATCAAAACGCGCCACACGCTCCTGGGCACAATCCACCACCAGACGAATACCTTCGATGGTTAAACTGGTTTCAGCAATATTGGTCGCCAGCACCACTTTGCGCATCCCTTGCGGTGCCGGGAGGATCGCTTTTCGCTGATCGTTCAGCGACAACGCGCCATACAGCGGGCAGAGCAATACATCACTGCCGATGCGCGAAGCCAGTTGTTCCTGCACACGCTGAATTTCTCCGACGCCAGGTAAAAATAACAGTAATGATCCGCTTTCCTGACGCAGCATTTCAGCGGTGGCTACCGCAACGGCATCGTCAAAACGCTGATGCGCGGGCAGCGGTAAATAACGGCGTTCAACCGGAAACGAGCGCCCTTCTGAGATGACGACGGACGCTTCTGGCAGCATTTGCTGCAAGCGGTCGTTGTCCAGCGTAGCCGACATAATTAGCAGTTTAAGGTCATCACGCAGACCTTGTTGCACATCGAGTAACAGCGCCAACGCCAAATCCGCCTGCAAGCTACGCTCATGAAATTCATCAAGGATCACCAATCCAACACCGCTCAACTCCGGGTCACGCTGGATCATCCGCGTCAGCACGCCTTCGGTAACTACTTCCAGGCGGGTATTCGGCCCGACGCAGTTTTGCGCACGCATCCGGTAGCCAACGGTATCGCCTGGCTTTTCGTTAAGCAGCTCCTCCAGCCGTTGCGCGACGTTACGCGCCGCCAGACGACGCGGCTCCAGCAGGATAATTTTCCCGTTAATGCCGGGATGCGCCAGCAGTTGCAGCGGCAGCCAGGTTGATTTCCCGGCCCCGGTCGGCGCACTTAATAATACCTGCGGCGCACAATCGAGAGCGGTAAGTAATTCAGGTAAGACGGCAGCAACGGGCAACGACGACACAAAACGCTCCAGAGGGTTAACATTCTTCGCGCCACATTGTAGCATCGCGGTAATTCATAACCGAGTGCCTCACATGTCTGAACCGCAACGTCTGTTCTTTGCTATCGACTTACCTGCAGAAATCCGCGAACAGATTATCCACTGGCGCGCCACACACTTCCCACCTGAGGCGGGACGTCCGGTCGCCGCCGATAATTTGCATCTGACTCTGGCATTTTTAGGCGAAGTGAGCGCCGAGAAAGAGAAGGCGCTTTCTCTTTTAGCCGGACGGATTCGTCAACCTGGTTTCACACTCACGCTTGATGACGCCGGACAATGGCTGCGTTCGCGTGTGGTGTGGTTAGGGATGCGTCAGCCGCCACGCGGCTTAATCCAGCTGGCGAATATGCTCCGTTCACAGGCTGCCCGCAGCGGTTGTTTTCAAAGCAATCGTCCGTTTCATCCACATATTACCTTATTGCGCGACGCCAGCGAGGCGGTGACAATCCCGCCGCCAGGTTTTAACTGGTCTTATGCGGTGACGGAGTTCACCCTTTACGCCTCCTCGTTTGCCCGTGGACGCACACGCTACACGCCGCTAAAACGCTGGGCGCTAATGCAATAACAAGGATTGTCGCAATGGAATTCTCTCCCCCTCTACAGCGCGCGACGCTAATTCAGCGTTACAAACGTTTTTTAGCCGATGTGATCACACCCGATGGTCGCGAATTAACGCTACACTGCCCGAATACGGGTGCGATGACCGGTTGTGCAACGCGTGGCGATACCGTCTGGTATTCGACTTCAGACAACACCAAACGGAAATACCCACACACCTGGGAACTAACTCAAAGCCAGAGCGGCGCATTTATTTGCGTCAATACGCTTTGGGCTAACAGGTTGACGAAAGAGGCTATCCTTAATGAATCAATTTCAGAACTGTCAGGCTATAGCTCGCTGAAAAGCGAAGTAAAATATGGCGCAGAACGCAGCCGTATTGACTTTATGTTGCAGGCGGATTCGCGTCCAGACTGCTATATTGAAGTGAAATCGGTTACGTTAGCGGAGAACGAACAGGGATATTTTCCCGATGCGGTCACTGAACGAGGTCAGAAACACCTTCGGGAGTTGATGAACGTAGCGGCTGAAGGCCTGCGTGCGGTTATCTTTTTCGCCGTGCTGCATTCAGCCATTACACGGTTTTCACCCGCGCGCCACATCGATGAGAAATACGCGCAACTATTGTCAGAAGCTCAACAGAGGGGGGTAGAAATTCTGGCTTACAAAGCGGAAATTTCTGCTGAAAGCATGGCTCTTAAAAAATCACTGCCGGTTACATTGTAGTAAAGTAAGTAACTGGTTAATTTACATTCTGGTCGCGTGCGCAAATACGCTTTTCCTCACACAGTTGTCAAGTGTTACGTTTAGATAATTGCTATCCGGAAAAGCATCTGCTATTTATAGCGGCCTCATTTTTCCCCCGAACATGGGGATCGATAGTGCGTGTTAAGGAGAAGCAACATGCAAGAAGGGCAAAACCGTAAAACATCGTCCCTGAGTATTCTCGCCATCGCTGGGGTGGAACCATATCAGGAGAAGCCGGGCGAAGAGTATATGAATGAAGCCCAGCTGGCGCACTTCCGTCGTATTCTGGAAGCATGGCGTAATCAACTCAGGGATGAAGTCGATCGCACCGTTACACATATGCAGGATGAAGCAGCCAACTTCCCGGACCCGGTAGACCGTGCAGCCCAGGAAGAAGAGTTCAGCCTCGAACTGCGTAACCGCGATCGCGAGCGTAAGCTGATCAAAAAGATCGAGAAGACGCTGAAAAAAGTGGAAGACGAAGATTTCGGCTACTGCGAATCCTGCGGTGTTGAAATTGGTATTCGCCGTCTGGAAGCGCGCCCGACAGCCGATCTGTGCATCGACTGCAAAACGCTGGCTGAAATTCGCGAAAAACAGATGGCTGGCTAATTACAGCCGTTCCATCACGTTTACCACAGGCGGGAAATGCTCCCGCCTTATTTTTTGTTCAAAGAGATGACAGACACACAGTATATTGGCCGCTTCGCCCCCTCTCCTTCCGGCGAGCTTCATTTTGGCTCTCTGATCGCCGCGCTCGGCAGCTATTTGCAGGCTCGCGCCCGGCAAGGTCGCTGGCTGGTACGCATAGAAGATATCGACCCGCCTCGTGAAGTTCCCGGTGCCGCAGAAACTATCCTGCGCCAGCTGGAACATTACGGTCTGCACTGGGACGGCGATGTTCTCTGGCAATCGCAACGTCACGACGCCTATCGTGAAGCACTCGCCTGGTTACATGAACAAGGACTAAGTTATTACTGCACCTGTACGCGTGCGCGTATTCAAAGCATTGTCGGTATTTACGACGGTCATTGCCGGGTGTTGCATCATGGACCAGACAACGCCGCAGTGCGTATCCGCCAGCAGCATCCGGTCACGCAATTTACTGACCAGCTGCGCGGCATTATTCACGCCGACGAAAAACTGGCACGGGAAGATTTTATCATTCATCGCCGTGATGGGTTGTTCGCCTACAACCTGGCTGTTGTGGTTGATGATCATTTCCAGGGCGTTACAGAAATAGTGCGTGGGGCTGATCTGATTGAACCAACAGTAAGGCAAATCTCGCTGTACCAGCTTTTTGGCTGGAAAGTGCCAGATTACATTCATCTGCCGCTGGCGCTTAATCCACAAGGCGCTAAACTTTCCAAGCAGAATCATGCGCCTGCGTTGCCGAAAGGCGATCCACGCCCGGTACTAATCGCGGCACTTCAATTTCTGGGGCAGCTGGCAGAAGCACACTGGCAGGATTTCAGCGTCGAGCAAATCCTTCAGTCAGCCGTCAAAAACTGGACGCTGACCGCCGTGCCCGAGTCGGCAATTGTAAATTCAACATTCTCAAATGCGTCATGCTGAGCTATGATTAGCCGCTATTTTTTTGTCCTGAATGATGTTTGACACTACCGAGGTGTACTATTTTTACCCGAGTCGCTAATTTTTGCCGCAAGGTGCTAAGCCGCGAGGAAAGCGAGGCTGAACAGGCAGTCGCCCGTCCACAGGTGACGGTGATCCCGCGTGAGCAGCATGCTATTTCCCGCAAAGATATCAGTGAAAATGCCCTGAAGGTAATGTACAGGCTCAATAAAGCGGGATACGAAGCCTGGCTGGTTGGCGGCGGCGTGCGCGACCTGTTACTTGGCAAAAAGCCGAAAGATTTTGACGTAACCACTAACGCCACGCCTGAGCAGGTGCGCAAACTGTTCCGTAACTGCCGCCTTGTGGGTCGCCGTTTCCGTCTGGCTCATGTGATGTTTGGCCCGGAGATTATCGAAGTTGCAACCTTCCGTGGACACCACGAAGGTAACGTCAGCGACCGCACGACCTCCCAACGCGGGCAAAACGGCATGTTGCTGCGCGACAACATTTTCGGCTCCATCGAAGAAGACGCCCAGCGCCGCGATTTCACTATCAACAGCCTGTATTACAGCGTAGCGGATTTTACCGTCCGTGATTACGTTGGCGGCATGAAGGATCTGAAGGACGGCGTTATCCGTCTGATTGGTAACCCGGAAACGCGCTACCGTGAAGATCCGGTACGTATGCTGCGCGCGGTACGTTTTGCCGCCAAATTGGGTATGCGCATCAGCCCGGAAACCGCAGAACCGATCCCTCGCCTCGCTACCCTGCTGAACGATATCCCACCGGCACGCCTGTTTGAAGAATCGCTTAAACTGCTACAAGCGGGCTACGGTTACGAAACCTATAAGCTGTTGTGTGAATATCATCTGTTCCAGCCGCTGTTCCCGACCATTACCCGCTACTTCACGGAAAATGGCGACAGCCCGATGGAGCGGATCATTGAACAGGTGCTGAAGAATACCGATACGCGTATCCATAACGATATGCGCGTGAACCCGGCGTTCTTGTTTGCCGCCATGTTCTGGTACCCACTGCTGGAGACGGCACAGAAGATCGCCCAGGAAAGCGGCCTGACCTATCACGACGCTTTCGCGCTGGCGATGAACGACGTGCTGGACGAAGCCTGCCGTTCACTGGCAATCCCGAAACGTCTGACGACGTTAACCCGCGATATCTGGCAGTTGCAGTTGCGTATGTCCCGTCGTCAGGGTAAACGCGCATGGAAACTGCTGGAGCATCCTAAGTTCCGTGCGGCTTATGACCTGTTGGCCTTGCGAGCTGAAGTTGAACGTAACGCTGAACTGCAGCGTCTGGTGAAATGGTGGGGTGAGTTCCAGGTTTCCGCGCCACCAGATCAAAAAGGGATGCTTAACGAGTTGGATGAAGAGCCGTCACCGCGTCGCCGTACTCGTCGTCCACGCAAACGCGCACCGCGTCGTGAGGGTACCGCATGACAGTGGCGTATATTGCCATAGGCAGCAATCTGGCCTCTCCGCTGGAGCAGGTCAATGCTGCCCTGAAAGCATTAGGCGATATCCCTGAAAGCCACATTCTTGCCGTTTCTTCGTTTTACCGCACTCCACCGCTGGGGCCGCAAGATCAACCCGATTACCTCAACGCCTCCGTGGCGCTTGAAACTTCGCTCGCCCCGGAAGAGTTACTCAACCATACACAGCGCATAGAACTGCAACAGGATCGTGTTCGTAAAGCTGAACGCTGGGGACCACGCACGCTGGATCTCGATATCATGCTGTTTGGTAATGAAGTGATAAATACCGAACGCCTGACCGTTCCGCACTACGATATGAAGAATCGTGGATTTATGCTGTGGCCGCTGTTTGAGATTGCACCGGAGCTGGCGTTTCCTGATGGGGAGACGTTGCGTGAAGTCTTACATACAAGAGCATTTGACGAATTAAGCAAATGGTAATTTATTTATATTACGAATATAAATATTTTCTGAAAATCATACATCCTCTCTTTCCTTAATAAAAATTTTAGTTTAAACATTTTTGCAGAAACATAATATAAATTCCCGCAGATAAATATCAATCCCATCGCCATACCCTAACCAATTGCACTTGTGAATTTATTTTTGCTTAATTTTGAATTAAGAAAATTTAATTTGTTCAAAAGCCCTTAAAGTGCACAATAGGCGTCCTAATGAACAATAGCTGTAAATTTTGGTAACAAATATCATTACTCATTAATATCTAGCATCTGCTTATAACATTTGTGTCATGAATAGTCATTCTTCAAACCAGTAGTCTGACTAATGGAATTTTATTCAAGGATTTTTATGTCTAAAAAATTAGGTTTTGCCCTGTCTGGTCTTATGCTGGCAATGGTTGCAGGTACTGCTTCTGCTGATATGGATGGTGGTCAGTTAAATATCAGTGGTCTGGTTGTTGATAACACCTGTGAAACCCGCGTTGACGGCGGTAATAAAGATGGTCTGATCCTGCTGCAAACTGCAACTGTTGGTGAAATCGATGCTGGCGTGCTGAATGACACCGTTGGCGCTAAAGCCAAACCTTTCAGCATCACCGTTGACTGCAGCAAAGCAAATCCGAATCCAGGTAGTACAGCTAAAATGACCTTCGGTTCTGTTTTCTTTGGTAATAGCAAAGGAACGCTGAACAACGACATGTCGGTAATGCTGCCAACTTACTGATTTAGTGTATGATGGTGATTTTAAAGTGCTTGCGTGGCTTCCATTTCCATCAGATGTCCTTCCTGCTCCGCTACTGAAGGCGTGGTGCGTAACGGCAAAAGCACTGCCGGACATCAGCGCTATCTCTGCTCTCATTGCCGTAAAACATGGCAACTACAGTTCACTTACACCGCCTCTCAGCCCGGTAC
>NZ_MDGW01000099.1:0-35673 GCF_001712525.1 Shigella sp. FC1661 | reverse complement strand
AGGCAGTTCGCCGTGACCGAGCCAAATCAGGTGTGGTGCGGTGATGTGACCTGTATCTGGACGGGTAAGCGCTGGGCGTACCTCGCCGTTGTTCTCGACCTGTTCGCAAGAAAACCAGTGGGCTGGGCCATGTCGTTCTCGCCGGACAGCAGGCTCACCATGAAAGCGCTGGAAATGGCATGGGAAACCCGTGGTAAGCCCGGCGGGGTGATGTTCCACAGCGATCAGGGCAGTCATTATACGAGCAGGCAGTTCCGGCAGTTATTGTGGCGATACCAGATCAGACAGAGTATGAGCCGGCGCGGAAACTGCTGGGATAACAGCCCAATGGAACGCTTCTTCAGGAGTCTGAAGAACGAATGGATGCCGGTGGTGGGTTACCCCAAACGAATCGGAAAATCGATACTGGAAAAACTCTAACTCGGTGGCCAGTTTTTGTTGACCACTTCACATATTCACGATCAGAGCGAACGACGCTTTGTGGTGGAATGTGACGGCGAAAAAGCCGGTCTGGTGGAGCTGGTGGAAATTAACCATGTACATCGCCGGGCAGAATTTCAGATAATTATCTCCCCGGAGTATCAGGGGAAAGGTCTGGCAACCCGTGCCGCCAAATTAGCAATGGACTATGGCTTCACCGTTCTCAATCTCTATAAGCTGTATCTGATCGTCGATAAAGAGAATGAAAAAGCGATTCACATTTACCGCAAGCTTGGCTTTACGGTTGAAGGTGAATTGATGCATGAGTTTTTTATTAATGGTCAATATCGTAATGCCATTCGCATGTGTATATTCCAGCATCAGTATCTGGCAGAGCACAAAACACCAGGTCAGACTCTCCTGAAGCCGACCGCACAATAGCATTAATAATAATCGATCGTATTTTTGATGGTGTAAACCCGTTCGACGGCGGGTTTTACTCCTTCATCAACAATGATCAGCTGACAGTCCACCGGATTGGCGTGACTGTCATATTCACAGCTCTGTTTTACATTACCAACTCGTTGATTATTCAGTAAAGTAACCGCTGTGTAATCTAATTTTTTGATCGGGTCCGTTGATGGCGTGGCGCTGACAGATAATGTTTTGTCGTTACTTTTCGTGGTTTTACCCAGTGGATAACCCTGATCATCATAGCGATATTCCATCTGCATTTGTTTGCTGCTGGCTTTAATCACGAAGCCATTATCATCGGTTTCCCAACTCACCCCGGCAGAAGGTAATTCTGCTAGCTGGCATTTTCCCTGTAAACGTACTCTCTTCTCCAGCGTCTCGGCATCACGGTAATAATTGGCGTCCAGTACCAGAGCGACCACGGTATTATTTTCCAGATCCAGTAATTCGAGTGAATCAAAACAGCCTTCTTCCGACAAAGTCCCAGAAACACGTTTCGTCACTTCACCTTGCTCATCCATTAATGTCTGAGTGAAATCTTTTACCGGACCACGCAGCGGATCAAAATCGAATTCATTAGAGAAACTGGCCATCTCAGGGGTAAATGAAAGTGTTACCTCTGTGCGGTCACATCCTGTGAGGAATATCGCGAGTAAGCATGGTAGTAATTTGTATTTCACAACAGTCACCAGAGAGTAGAGATGATTCTCAATCATAGTAGCAAATACAGTACTTTACACGTTAAATGCTATGCTTAAAGAAGTTATCTTCGCGTAAGGAGCTTATGATGAAACTCTCAACCTGCTGTGCCGCGCTTCTGCTCGCCCTCGCCTCACCCGCGGTACTCGCCGCGCCGGGATCCTGTGAGCGCATACAGAGCGATATATCACAGCGCATTATCAATAATGGCGTACCCGAAAGCAGCTTCACATTAAGTATTGTACCCAATGACCAGGTTGATCAGCCTGATTCCCAGGTCGTCGGGCATTGTGCTAATGATACGCATAAAATTCTCTACACCCGTACCACCAGCGCTAACGTCTCTGCTCCCGCGCAGTCTACCCAGGATGGCGCGCCTGCCGAACCGCAGTAATACATTATCGACTGAACGCCGGATATGACACATCCGGCGATTTGAACATACAACATAATCCCACCTTATTACTCATACCCTTCTATTGATGTGGATTAATAATTCTTAACCCAAAATGGGTAGACCCCCTCTATTGTTAGCGCGCTAAATATTCAATACATAAACATTTATATAACGATAAAGAACAGGGAGTGAGTTATGTCCAAAAATGACCGAATGGTGGGCATCAGCCGCAGAACACTCGTTAAATCAACCGCGATAGGTTCTCTGGCGCTGGCTGCAGGCGGTTTTTCTTTACCGTTCACCCTGCGCAGTGCAGCGGCAACGGTACAACAGGCCAGCGAAAAAGTGATCTGGGGTGCCTGTTCCGTCAACTGTGGTAGCCGCTGTGCACTTCGTCTACATGTTAAAGATAATGAAGTGACCTGGGTGGAAACTGACAATACCGGCAGCGATGAGTACGGCAACCATCAGGTACGCGCCTGTTTGCGCGGTCGCTCCATCCGCCGGCGTATTAATCATCCCGATCGCTTGAATTACCCAATGAAACGCGTGGGTAAACGCGGTGAAGGCAAATTCGAACGGATTAGCTGGGATGAAGCCCTGGATACTATCGCCAGTAGCCTGAAAAAAACCGTCGAACAATATGGCAATGAGGCTGTATATATTCAGTACTCTTCGGGGATTGTTGGCGGCAATATGACCCGCTCTTCGCCATCAGTCTCGGCGGTCAAACGCCTGATGAACTGCTACGGCTGTTCACTCAATCAGTATGGCTCCTACAGCACCGAGCAAATTTCCTGTGCCATGCCCTACACCTACGGCAGTAATGATGGCAACAGCACCACGGATATTGAAAACAGCAAGCTGGTCGTGATGTTTGGTAACAACCCGGCAGAAACCCGCATGAGCGGCGGTGGCATCACTTATCTTCTTGAAAAAGCGCGCGAGAAATCGAACGCCAAAATGATTGTTATCGATCCGCGATATACCGATACGGCTGCTGGTCGTGAAGATGAATGGCTTCCTATTCGCCCGGGCACCGATGCCGCGCTGGTTGCGGGTATTGCCTGGGTATTGATTAACGAAAATCTCGTTGATCAACCTTTTCTCGATAAATACTGCGTCGGCTATGACGAAAAAACCTTACCCGCAGATGCACCAAAAAATGGTCACTATAAAGCCTATATTCTTGGTGAAGGTGATGATAATACAGCGAAAACGCCGCAGTGGGCTTCGCAAATTACCGGTATCCCGGTGGACCGTATCATCAAACTGGCGCGTGAAATTGGCACAGCAAAACCCGCTTATATCTGCCAGGGCTGGGGGCCGCAACGCCAGGCAAACGGCGAACTGACTGCACGCGCTATTGCTATGTTGCCTATTTTGACGGGCAATGTCGGCATCAGCGGCGGAAATAGTGGCGCGCGTGAATCGACCTATACCATTACCATAGAACGCCTGCCGGTGCTGGATAATCCGGTCAAAACGTCAATCTCCTGCTTCAGCTGGACAGATGCTATCGATCATGGTCCGCAAATGACGGCAATCCGCGACGGCGTCCGCGGCAAAGATAAACTGGATGTGCCCATTAAGTTCATCTGGAACTACGCGGGAAATACCCTCGTTAATCAGCATTCTGACATCAACAAAACGCATGAAATTCTGCAGGACGAATCGAAATGCGAAATGATTGTGGTCATCGAAAACTTTATGACCTCATCGGCAAAATATGCCGACATTCTGCTGCCAGACCTGATGACCGTTGAGCAGGAAGATATTATTCCTAACGACTACGCCGGTAACATGGGATATCTCATTTTCCTCCAGCCTGTCACCAGCGAAAAATTCGAACGCAAACCGATTTACTGGATCCTGAGTGAAGTCGCGAAACGTCTTGGACCTGACGTCTATCAAAAGTTCACAGAAGGTCGCACGCAGGAACAATGGTTACAACATCTGTACGCCAAAATGCTTGCCAAAGATCCGGCGTTACCGTCTTACGACGAACTGAAAAAAATGGGTATCTATAAGCGTAAAGATCCCAATGGCCATTTTGTCGCCTACAAAGCATTTCGTGACGACCCCGAGGCAAATCCACTTAAAACGCCTTCCGGTAAGATTGAAATTTATTCCAGCAGGCTGGCGGAAATTGCCCGTACCTGGGAACTGGAAAAAGATGAAGTGATAAGCCCATTGCCAGTTTATGCCTCAACCTTTGAAGGCTGGAACTCCCCTGAACGTAGAACCTTCCCACTGCAACTGTTTGGTTTCCATTACAAATCCCGTACTCACTCGACCTACGGCAATATTGATCTCCTGAAGGCTGCCTGCCGTCAGGAGGTGTGGATCAACCCTATAGATGCGCAGAAACGTGGGATTGCCAACGGCGATATGGTGCGGGTGTTTAACCATCGTGGCGAAGTTCGGCTACCAGCCAAAGTAACACCACGTATTCTCCCTGGAGTTAGCGCTATGGGCCAGGGAGCCTGGCACGAGGCCAATATGTCTGGCGATAAAATCGACCATGGCGGCTGTGTGAATACGCTAACCACTCTGCGCCCTTCACCACTGGCGAAGGGAAACCCGCAGCACACTAATCTGGTCGAGATCGAAAAAATATAACCCACGACAACCATAAATTCTGGCATGACATTTTGTTTGAAAAGCAATAAGTGAGTAATGATGAAAATCCATACCACAGAGGCGCTCATGAAGGCTGAAATCAGCCGTAGAAGTCTGGCACTTGGCAGTCTTGCGCTGGCAAGCAGTGCTTTCATTCTGCCATTTTCCCAAATGGTCCGGGCGGCAGAGGCTCCGGTAGAAGAGAAAGCGGTCTGGAGTTCCTGCACCGTTAACTGCGGGAGCCGCTGTCTGTTACGTTTGCATGTGAAAGATGACACCGTGTACTGGGTGGAGTCTGATACGACAGGTGACGACGTCTACGGTAATCATCAGGTTCGAGCGTGTTTACGCGGGCGCTCTATCCGCCGACGGATGAATCATCCTGATAGGTTGAAATATCCCATGAAGCGCGTCGGCAAGTGCGGTGAAGGTAAATTTGAACGGATAAGTTGGGACGAAGCCCTGGATACCATCAGTGATAATCTTCGGCGGATCCTGAAAGATTACGGCAATGAGGCTGTACATGTCCTGTACGGAACAGGCGTAGATGGCGGAAACATCACCAACTCAAACGTCCCGTACCGTCTGATGAACTCTTGCGGTGGTTTTCTCAGTCGCTATGGCAGCTACAGTACTGCACAGATCAGTGCCGCAATGAGTTATATGTTCGGTGCCAATGATGGCAACAGCCCGGATGATATCGCCAATACGAAACTGGTCGTTATGTTCGGAAATAACCCGGCAGAAACGCGGATGAGCGGCGGTGGTGTCACTTACTACGTCGAGCAAGCCCGCGAACGTTCAAACGCACGCATGATCGTCATCGATCCACGTTATAACGACACTGCTGCCGGGCGTGAAGATGAATGGCTGCCCATTCGCCCTGGCACCGATGGCGCACTGGCCTGTGCAATTGCCTGGGTACTGATTACTGAAAACATGGTCGATCAGCCATTTCTCGACAAATATTGTGTTGGTTACGATGAAAAAACGCTGCCCGCCAACGCACCACGTAACGCGCATTATAAAGCCTATATTCTGGGCGAAGGGCCTGACGGCATAGCTAAAACGCCGGAATGGGCAGCAAAAATCACCAGCATCCCGGCAGAAAAAATTATCCAGTTGGCGCGAGAGATCGGTTCAGCAAAACCTGCTTATATTTGTCAGGGTTGGGGGCCACAACGACATTCCAACGGCGAGCAAACGTCCCGCGCTATTGCCATGCTTTCCGTTCTCACCGGTAACGTTGGCATAAACGGCGGCAACTCAGGTGTACGCGAAGGTAGCTGGGATCTGGGGGTAGAATGGTTCCCGATGCTTGAGAATCCTGTTAAAACGCAGATTTCCGTCTTTACATGGACAGATGCCATCGACCATGGTACGGAAATGACCGCGACCCGTGATGGTGTTCGTGGAAAAGAAAAACTGGATGTCCCCATCAAGTTTTTATGGTGCTACGCCAGTAACACATTGATCAATCAACATGGCGACATCAATCACACCCATGAGGTGCTTCAGGATGACAGCAAGTGCGAGATGATTGTTGGCATTGACCACTTCATGACGGCCTCGGCTAAGTATTACGATATCCTGTTGCCCGACCTGATGCCAACAGAGCAAGAAGACCTTATCTCTCATGAATCTGCAGGGAATATGGGCTATGTGATCCTCGCCCAACCCGCAACCTCAGCAAAATTTGAACGCAAACCCATCTACTGGATGCTGAGTGAAGTCGCCAAACGCTTAGGACCAGACGTTTATCAAACCTTTACTGAAGGTCGCAGTCAGCATGAATGGATCAAATATCTCCATGCGAAAACGAAGGAACGTAACCCTGAGATGCCCGACTACGAGGAGATGAAAACGACCGGGATCTTTAAGAAAAAATGCCCGGAAGAACACTACGTCGCTTTCCGCGCATTCCGTGAAGATCCACAGGCAAACCCGTTGAAAACACCTTCGGGGAAAATCGAAATTTATTCTGAACGACTGGCGAAGATTGCAGATACCTGGGAATTGAAAAAAGATGAAATTATTCATCCCCTTCCTGCGTATACCCCAGGTTTTGATGGCTGGGACGATCCCCTGCGGAAAACCTATCCACTGCAGTTAACGGGCTTCCACTACAAAGCGCGTACCCACTCCAGCTACGGCAATATTGATGTGTTACAGCAGGCCTGCCCACAAGAGGTGTGGATCAACCCCATTGATGCTCAGGCACGCGGTATCCGTCATGGCGATACCGTGCGGGTATTTAACAATAATGGAGAAATGCTGATTGCCGCAAAAGTGACTCCGCGTATTCTGCCAAGATTTTAAAGATCTTGGCCCGGAAGTCAGTTTCCGCCGTATTTATGAATATGCTGGCGGCGACTGGCAGGAAGATAATGGCATCTGGCACCAGAACGTGTTCGCTTATTATCTCTCCATCTCCTGTAACCATTGCGATGACCCCGCATGTACAAAAGTCTGCCCCAGCGGCGCAATGCATAAGCGTGAAGATGGCTTTGTGGTGGTTGATGAAGATGTTTGTATCGGCTGCCGCTACTGCCACATGGCTTGTCCGTACGGCGCACCACAGTACAATGCTGAAAAAGGGCACATGACGAATTGCGATGGTTGTTATTCGCGCGTCGCCGAGGGGAAACAACCCATATGCATCGAATCCTGCCCGCTGCGTGCACTTGAGTTCGGTCCAATTGAAGAGCTGCGCCAGAAGCACGGCACTCTGGCTGCCGTCGCGCCACTGCCGCGCGCGCATTTCACAAAACCCAATATCGTTATCAAACCTAACGCCAACAGCCGCCCGACCGGCGATACCACTGGTTATCTGGCTAATCCGGAGGAAGTGTAAAATGGGAAATGGATGGCATGAATGGCCACTGGTTATCTTTACCGTATTGGGTCAATGCGTAGTAGGCGCGCTGATTGTTAGCGGAATTGGCTGGTTCGCCGCCAAAAATGACGCAGACCGTCAGCGTATTGTCCGTGGCATGTTTTTCCTCTGGCTGTTGATGGGCATCGGGTTTATTGCCTCTGTCATGCACCTGGGATCGCCACTGCGAGCGTTTAACTCGCTGAATCGAATCGGAGCTTCTGGTCTGAGTAACGAGATTGCTGCCGGTTCCATATTTTTTGCCGTTGGTGGACTATGGTGGCTGGTGGCGGTCATCGGTAAAATGCCGCAAGCGTTGGGGAAACTCTGGTTACTTGTCAGCATGGCGCTCGGCGTCATTTTCGTCTGGATGATGACCTGCGTGTATCAAATCGACACCGTGCCAACCTGGCATAACGGTTACACTACGCTGGCTTTCTTCCTGACGGTATTGTTGAGCGATCCAATACTTGCTGCCGCAATTCTGCGGGCAGCTCGCGTTACATTTAATACCACACCATTTGCCATCATTAGCGTTCTGGCGCTGATCGCTTGTGCCGGGGTGATTGTGCTGCAAGGTTTGTCTCTGGCGTCTATTCACTCATCCGTGCAACAAGCCAGCGCACTGGTACCAGATTACGCCTCCTTACAGGTCTGGCGTGTGGTATTGTTATGCGCAAGTCTTGGATGCTGGCTTTGCCCGCTCATTCGTCGCCGTGAACCTCACGTTGCCGGACTTATTCTGGGGCTAATCCTCATACTTGGCGGTGAGATGATCGGGCGTGTGCTCTTTTATGGCCTGCACATGACAGTAGGAATGGCTATTGCAGGTTAACAAATTGGTGCGGGGCAACCCGCACATTTCAGGATGTTAGGAATGACCCATTTTTCACAGCAAGATAATTTTTCTGTCGCGGCGCGCGTGTTGGGCGCGCTGTTTTATTACGCTCCAGAGAGTGCGGAAGCCGCACCTCTGGTTGCGGTACTCACCAGTGACGGCTGGGAAACTCAGTGGCCTCTACCAGAAGCGTCATTAGCGCCGCTGGTGACGGCTTTTCAGACACAGTGTGAAGAGACTCACGCCCAGGCCTGGCAGCGTTTGTTTGTCGGCCCGTGGGCACTGCCGTCTCCGCCGTGGGGGTCGGTCTGGCTGGATCGCGAATCTGTGCTGTTTGGCGATTCAACATTGGCACTTCGTCAGTGGATGCGCGAGAAAGGCATTCAGTTTGAAATGAAGCAATACGAACCGGAAGATCATTTTGGTTCACTGCTGTTGATGGCTGCGTGGTTGGCGGAGAATGGTCGCCAGACAGAATGCGAAGAATTGCTGGCATGGCACCTTTTTCCGTGGTCAACACGTTTTCTTGATGTTTTTATCGAAAAAGCAGAACACCCTTTCTACCGTGCACTGGGTGAACTGTCTCGCTTAACGCTGGCGCAATGGCAATCACAACTGTTAATTCCTGTCGCGGTTAAACCGCTGTTTCGATAGGATCACCGTAATATTGCCGGATGGTGACGATTACGCGCAATCCGGCAATAATAGGTTACAGTGTCACGTTTTTTTATCTCTTAAAGCACGCACTGCTTTTGCGGCTGGCCTCTTTTGCCGCAAAATAGTCGCCCGTGTTTCATTGCCCATTTCTGCTCATGCATCATCTACACATCTATCCGGATCTGCGCACTATGTTCCGCCGTCTGCTTATCGCAACAGTCGTCGGTATTCTCGCGGCCTTTGCCGTTGCCGGGTTTCGTCATGCGATGCTGCTACTGGAGTGGTTGTTCCTCAATAATGACTCCGGCAGTCTGGTCAATGCAGCGACAAACCTTTCCCCCTGGCGACGGTTGCTAACTCCGGCGCTCGGCGGACTGGCGGCGGGTTTGTTGCTGATGGGCTGGCAGAAATTTACCCAACAACGCCCTCATGCGCCGACCGATTACATGGAAGCGTTGCAAACCGATGGACAGTTCGATTACGCAGCAAGCCTGGTTAAATCGCTTGCCTCGCTGCTGGTAGTAACCAGCGGCAGTGCAATTGGTCGCGAAGGTGCGATGATTCTTTTAGCTGCCCTTGCCGCCTCCTGTTTTGCCCAACGTTTTACGCCACGCCAGGAGTGGAAATTATGGATCGCCTGTGGGGCCGCGGCGGGAATGGCTGCGGCCTATCGTGCCCCGCTTGCTGGCAGTTTATTTATAGCCGAAGTGCTGTTTGGCACTATGATGTTGGCCTCTCTCGGCCCGGTGATTATTTCCGCCGTCGTGGCATTGCTGGTTAGCAATCTGATTAATCATAGCGACGCGTTACTCTACAACGTACAACTCTCAGTGACGGTTCAGGCTCGTGACTATGCGCTGATTATCAGTACAGGTGTGCTGGCAGGTCTGTGCGGACCACTGTTGTTAACGTTAATGAACGCCTGTCATCGTGGATTTGTGAGTCTCAAACTTGCGCCGCCCTGGCAACTGGCACTAGGCGGGGTGATCGTGGGTCTGCTTTCCCTGTTCACACCTGCAGTGTGGGGCAACGGCTATAGCACCGTACAATCCTTTTTAACCGCCCCACCACTGTTAATGATCATTGCCGGGATCTTCCTTTGTAAACTGTGTGCCGTGCTGGCGAGTAGCGGTTCCGGCGCACCCGGTGGTGTCTTTACACCGACGCTATTTATCGGTCTTGCCATTGGCATGTTGTATGGTCGTAGCCTGGGATTATGGTTCCCTGATGGCGAAGAAATTACGCTTTTACTCGGATTGACCGAGATGGCGACACTGTTGGCGGCAACCACGCACGCGCCGATTATGTCGACGTTGATGATATGTGAAATGACCGGGGAGTATCAGCTACTCCCCGGTTTATTGATTGCCTGCGTCATTGCGTCGGTAATTTCGCGGACGTTACACCGTGACTCTATCTACGCCAGCACACTGCGCAGCATAGCTAAGCGGATGTATTGCCCCAGTTCTCGCTGTTCGGCGCGCGGCAGATAAGGCAGTTCACCAATGAGCGGTGCCGGAAGTTTTTTACCCAGCACATCAATGATTTCCGCATAATGCGCCAGTCCTGGGTTGATTCGGTTAGCCACCCAGCCAATGAGCGGCAGCCCGTCGTTGGCAATCGCCTGAGCTGTTAGCAGTGCATGGTTAATGCAACCTTCCTGAATACCGACAACCATCAACACCGGCAACTGTTCCTGCACCACCCATTCAGAGAGTGGACGCAAATCATTCATCAGACTGCGCCAGCCGCCAGTCCCTTCTACCACGACATGATCGACTTTATCGGTCAGGTTTGCCAGGCCGTTTGAAATGAGGGTGTAATTGATTGGGCAACTGTGCGCCACGCTACTTTCTTCTTCGCTTAACGCGATAGGATTAACTGCTTCATAAGGCAGTTCGATGGTTGAAACACTCTGCAACACCAGGGCATCTTTATTACGCAGCCCTTCGGGTGTCTCTTTGCTCCCCTTCGCTACGGGTTTATATCCCGCAACTGTTTTTCCCTGGGAGGCTAACGCTTGTAGCAATGCGCGGGAAACCACCGTTTTCCCTACAGAAGTGTCTGTACCGGTAATAAAGAAACGCTTCAGCATCACTAACTCCACCGTTATGCTTCACAAATATAAACCAGGAAAATAATTAACCTTGAAAGTCTAAGTTATGCTTTCCTGGCCCAAATTGAGATAGCGCAAATTTTGGTAGAACAGTTAAAAAATGTTAACCCTGCAACAGACGAATCAACAAAGAACCGTTATACATCGCGTCTTTTACCAGCGCAGCGCCTGCCATCGTGCCCTGGTTAGAAAACTGAGTACTCTCAACGCTAATGTGCTGACTATACGTAGGAAGGGCCTGCTGACGTATGCTGTCCGAGATGACAGGGAAGAGGATATCTGCCGCTTTACTTAACGGTGAGCCAATCAGTATTTTTTGTGGGTTAAATAAATTCACCATGATGGCAAGAATGCGCCCGACATGCGCGCCCACCCCGGTAATGATGTCTTTTGCCAGTAGATCGCCGCGCAATGCCGCCTGACACAATGAGTCCACGGTTAACGGTTGCCCATGTAACATCGAGCTCATGGATTGATTGAGACGCAGCTGTGCCAGCTCAAGAATACTGTCCACACTGGCGATGGTTTCGAGGCAGCCGTGGTTCCCGCAATAACAGCGTTTACCATATGGGTCGACCTGTGTGTGGCCTATTTCCACGAGACTACTGCTGCCTGCGTGTAGCAGATGACCATCGGTAATGACGCCCGCCCCCACGTTGTGATCGATAACCACCTGAATCACATCGCGCGCCCCGCGTGAGGCACCAAACAAGGCCTCTGCCATCGTCCATGCGCTGATATCATGCTGAATATAAACCGGTACGCCGGTATGCTGCTCCAGCGCCTCGCCGAGCGGCATCTCTTTTACATCCTCGTAGAACGGCATGCGATGTACAATACCATTTTCCGTATCAATAATTCCCGGCAGGGTTATGGCAATCGAAGTTAGACGCTCAAGTTTTTTCTGGTGGCGGATAAAAAACTGATCGATATGGGAAATGATACGATCCAGCAATGGCAAGTCATCTTTTAACGCCAGTTCCTGCGACTCTTCCACCACCAGTTTGCTGCTCAGATCGCGCAGAGCAAGGAAAATCTCCCCGCGACTAATGCGCAGAGAAAGATAGTGCCAGGCTTCAGTTTCAACCACCAGCCCCACCGCCGGACGGCCACGGTTCCCCGCTTCTTTGATTTCCAGCTCTTGCACCAAGTGTGCTTCGAGCATCTCACGGACAATTTTAGTGATACTGGCAGGAGCCAGCTGCGCCAGACGGGAAAGATCGATACGCGAGACTGGACCAAGCTGATCAATCAGGCGATAAACCGCGCCCGCGTTGGTCTGCTTTATTTGATCAATGTGCCCAGGCTGGTTTTCAGCAACCACCGCATACTCCCTATATTTTCGCGCTCCGAAATAATCTGTAGGCTATGGTGAAGCACTTCAATACGTGTCGTCAAATTTTTACTTAGACATGTGATTAATAGCACATTTTTCGGGCTTTTTCGCTGAAATTTCCCTCACCTGAGAGCATTCAGCAGATGAATACGAAAGTTACGCGAAGCTGGACTTTGTTCATGATGTTTCGGCCAGACCAACCACATTTCAGAAACCGCATCCTCTTCAGCAATCGGCACCCAGCGCATTTCGTTGAGCTGAACACGTTTAAATGAAGCAGGCAAAATTGAAACACCCAGACCGGCGGAAACCAGACCGATGATGGTCATTGCCTCGCCCACCTCCTGAGTGATGACGGGCGTCAAATGGTAACGTCGCATCAGCCCGAGAATATCGTCATACAGCCCTGTCCCGACGTGCGGATCAAAAAAGACGAAGGGTTCTTTCGCCAGTTCAGCCAACGTTACATTCGGGTTATTTGCCAGGGGATGATCGTGCGGGATCATCGCCATAAGCGGTTCATGGACGATGACTGCGTGTTCAAGCGTCTCCGGTAACGCTGTGTTACGCAGCAATCCCATATCCAGCGTTCCTTCAATGAGCGGAGCGATTTGCTCACGAGTGTTCATTTCGCGGGTTTGTAAATGGACACCGGGATAATCACGGCGAAACAGCGATAACGTATCGGACACCGCCCGAATAAAAGGAGCGGACGAAGTAAAACCAATGCGCAACTCCCCCGCTTCACCCTGATGCAGTCTTTCAGCGCGAGCGGCAGCGTCATCTACCATAGACAGGATTTGCCGACTATCTGCAAGAAACTGTTTTCCTGCTGCCGTCAGCAATACACTGCGATTAGTTCGTGCCAGCAGTCGGGCACCAATTTGTTGCTCCAGTGCCTGAATCTGCTGACTTAGCGGTGGTTGCGAAATATTCAGGCGGGCAGCGGCGCGCCCGAAATGCAGCTCTTCCGCAACAGCAACAAAGTAACGCAGATGACGAAGTTCAATATTCATATTTAAAACATCTTATTTGAGATTATTAATATATTAGACAGAGCAATTCGATTTTCCTAACCTATGTATAAGCCTGATCCACAGGCATATTTAGCAAGGATTTCAAGTGAGCCGTACTACAACTGTTGATGGCGCTCCGGCAAGCGACACTGACAAGCAAAGCATTTCTCAGCCAAATCAATTTATTAAACGCGGTACGCCGCAATTTATGCGCGTCACCCTGGCGCTGTTCTCTGCCGGACTGGCAACCTTTGCACTCCTCTATTGTGTGCAGCCTATCCTTCCGGTGCTTTCGCAGGAGTTTGGCTTAACCCCCGCGAACAGTAGTATTTCACTGTCCATTTCCACGGCGATGTTGGCTATTGGTTTGCTGTTTACTGGCCCCCTATCCGATGCCATTGGTCGCAAACCAGTGATGGTCACGGCGCTACTGTTGGCCTCCATTTGTACGTTATTTCGACAATGATGACCAGCTGGCACGGCATTTTGATTATGCGCGCCTTGATTGGGCTTTCGTTAAGTGGCGTGGCAGCTGTTGGCATGACTTATCTTAGCGAGGAAATCCACCCCAGTTTCGTGGCCTTTTCGATGGGGTTGTATATCAGCGGCAACTCAATTGGCGGCATGAGCGGACGCTTAATTAGTGGTGTCTTCACGGACTTTTTCAACTGGCGAATTGCTCTGGCGGCAATCGGTTGTTTCGCGCTAGCCTCGGCGTTGATGTTCTGGAAAATCCTTCCGGAATCACGCCATTTTCGCCCGACTTCGCTGCGACCTAAGACGTTGTTTATCAACTTTCGTCTGCACTGGCGTGACCGGGGATTACCGTTATTGTTCGCAGAAGGCTTTTTGCTGATGGGGTCGTTCGTCACGCTGTTTAATTACATCGGCTATCGGTTGATGCTTTCCCCCTGGCATGTCAGTCAGGCCGTGGTTGGCTTATTATCGCTGGCTTATTTGACCGGTACACGGAGCTCACCCAAAGCCGGAACCATGACCACCCGCTACGGGCGCGGTCCGGTGATGTTGTTTTCGACGGGGGTTATGCTGTTTGGTTTACTGATGACCTTATTCAGCTCGCTGTGGCTGATCTTTGCCGGAATGTTACTCTTCTCAGCAGGATTCTTCGCAGCCCACTCAGTTGCCAGCAGCTGGATCGGCCCCCGCGCAAAACGCGCTAAAGGCCAGGCCTCCTCGCTGTATCTGTTCAGTTACTATCTGGGGTCGAGTATTGCCGGGACGCTGGGTGGTGTTTTCTGGCATAACTATGGCTGGAACGGCGTCGGCGCATTTATTGCTCTGATGCTGGTCATTGCTCTGCTGGTCAGGACGCGTTTGCATCGTCGTCTGCACGCCTGAAAAATAAGCCCGGACTGCGGTAACTACACGTCCGGACTTATTGCTTGCTCAAACCAACGTTAATAGCCATCCTAAAATAGACGAAGCGCCAGCCAATTCCCGCAGTGCGTCTAGCGTCATCAGGATTATAAGTACCCAAATAAACGGATTCATTTTGCTGTGTGTCATTTATTACTGATGCGCAGTTATTCTACCGCTTTGTAAGTAGTAAAATAGTTAACCCGATCAAGACTACTATTATTGGTAGCTAAATTTCCCTTAAGTCACAATACGTTATTATCAATGCTGTAATTTATTCAGCGTTTGTACATATCGTTACACGCTGAAACCAACCACTCACGGAAGTCTGCCATTCCCAGGGATATAGTTATTTCAACGGCCCCGCAGTGGGGTTAAATGAAAAAACAAATTGAGGGTATGACAATGAAAAAAGTATTAGCTCTGGTTGTTGCCGCTGCTATGGGTCTGTCTTCTGCCGCCTTTGCTGCAGAGACTGCGACGACCACCAAAGCAGCGCCGGCGAAAACGACACATCATAAAAAACAGCATAAAGCAGCACCTGCCCAGAAAGCGCAGGCAGCTAAAAAGCATCATAAAAATACGAAAGCTGAACAGAAAGCCCCTGAACAAAAAGCGCAGGCAGCGAAGAAACACGCCGGGAAACACAGTCATCAGCAACCGGCAAAACCTGCTGCACAACCCGCAGCGTAAGTTTTCAACAGTAATGCTGGCGCGCCCCCTCGCGCCTGAAAATTACGGTGCTAAGCGGGTAACGTTTAGCACCGCCTTTAGCGGAGGGTAGTATGGTGGGCCGTTATCGCTTTGAGTTCATTCTTATCATCCTTATTTTATGCGCACTGATTGCCGCCCGTTTTTATCTTTCCTGACTGTAGTTATCTGATTTTACTCCCACTTTCATCCCGTCCCGTCTATAGTATTTATGAGGGTTTGCTTTTAATAATCATAATTACCCACCAGAGTGTGATATGCGTACAACCATTGCTGTAGTGTTGGGTGCAATTAGTTTGACGTCTGCTTTTGTGTTTGCAGATAAACCAGACGTTGCCAAATCGGCAAACGATGAGGTCAGCACCCTGTTTTTTGGTCATGATGATCGTGTGCCAGTGAATGACACGGCCCAATCACCGTGGGATGCGGTTGGGCAACTGGAAACGGCCAGCGGCAATTTATGTACGGCGACGCTGATTGCACCCAATCTGGCATTAACGGCAGGACACTGTTTATTGACACCTCCAAAGGGTAAAGCCGATAAAGCAGTGGCGCTGCGTTTTGTGTCAAATAAAGGTCTTTGGCGCTATGAGATCCACGACATAGAAGGCCGCGTTGATCCGACACTGGGAAAGCGGTTAAAAGCAGATGGGGATGGTTGGATTGTACCTCCCGCAGCCGCGCCGTGGGACTTCGGATTGATTGTGCTACGTAATCCCCCTTCTGGCATTACACCGTTGCCGTTATTTGAGGGAGATAAAGCCGCGCTTACTGCCGCATTAAAATCGGCTGGCCGTAAAGTAACTCAGGCGGGATACCCTGAAGATCATCTCGATACGTTGTACAGTCATCAAAACTGTGAAGTGACTGGCTGGGCGCAAACGTCGGTGATGTCACATCAGTGCGATACCTTGCCGGGTGACAGCGGTTCGCCTCTGATGTTGCATACCAATGACGGCTGGCAATTAATTGGGGTGCAAAGTTCGGCTCCTGCCGCGAAAGATCGCTGGCGCGCCGATAACCGGGCCATTTCTGTTACCGGTTTTCGCGACAAGCTGGATCAACTGTCGCAAAAATAATGTTCAAACGCTGCCCGACTGTGCGGGCAGCGTGTTCATCAGGCAAGTTTCACCATGATCATTCCAGCCAACAGCAAGACCAGGCCAATCCAGCCTTTACGATTTAACCGTTGACCAAACAAGATCCAACCTGCGGCTAACGTGGCGGCAATACCAAACCCGCCCCACAATGCATAAGCGACAGACAAGTCGATCCCTTTAACGGCCTGAGAAAGCGCACTAAAGGCAGCCAGCACCGCCGCCAGGGAGAGCAAGCCAAATATTTTGCGACGAAAGCCGTCAGAAAATTTCAAAAAGACGTTAGCAACGATTTCCAGCACGATTGCCAATGCCAGCCAGGCGGCGTGAACCCATTCAAACTGCGCCATGGTTCACCTCCAGTTCAGGTTTACGCGCTTTACGGGTACCTGATTTTATCAACACAATCCCGGCGACCAGGGTGGTTAACCCGGCAATTTTCATCAGCGATAAACTTTCGTCGAATAACAAAACGCTAAACAAGGTAATAAATAAAATACCGATACCTTCCCACAGCGCATAAGCTACGCCTAAGGCGATCTTTTTAACGGCGAAAGAGAGAAATATATACGACAGAGAAATCATCACCAGCATTAAAATAAAGCCGCCATTTCCCTCACTGACGCTCGCCCATTTCATTGACAGCGTACCGGTAATTTCTGTAGCAATAGCCAGGCCTAATAAAATCCAATAAATATACATTGTCCTTCTCCTGCAAGAGAATTATTTTAATTTTCGCTTAATTCAGCGAAATCAAAGTAAAGTGGTCAAGCCCCGCGCATAGGGCAAGCTTAGGCAGAAGAAAGGACTAAAGCGCGTTGCGCCAGTGCTGCTCACCTACGAGCAAGATAGTGGATGAGGTACGAAGATGGGTAAATGTTGAAAATAAGGTCCTGAACAAATTGTCCATAATATTACAATTATCCGCAGTGTTGCTTCTCGTCATCGCGGATGATAATTGTCCTCGGTAGTTGAACACGCCTGATTTGTATCATAGCTTAAGAATTAACTCAAAATATTTTCACTTCTTTACCTGAGCGGTTTGATTTTCGTTATGATGACGGAGCGAAAAAGACATTATTATTAGCAAAGGAAGAAAAAACGGGGACAAGCATGGCAAAGCCGATCATCACGCTCAATGGCCTAAAAATCGTCATTATGTTGGGAATGCTGGTCATTATTCTCTGCGGTATCCGTTTTGCCGCCGAGATCATCGTGCCGTTTATTCTCGCATTATTTATTGCTGTTATTCTTAACCCGCTGGTGCAACACATGGTCCGCTGGCGAGTGCCGCGTGTACTGGCGGTGTCGATTTTGATGACCATCATCGTGATGGCGATGGTGTTGCTATTAGCTTATCTGGGTTCCGCGCTCAACGAGTTGACGCGGACGTTACCGCAATATCGCAACTCTATTATGACGCCGCTGCAAGCTCTTGAGCCGTTGTTGCAACGCGTAGGGATTGACGTCTCAGTTGACCAGCTGGCGCATTACATTGATCCGAACGCAGCGATGACGTTGCTCACCAACTTATTGACGCAGTTATCTAATGCCATGTCATCAATATTTTTATTGCTGCTGACGGTGCTGTTTATGCTGCTCGAAGTGCCACAATTGCCCGGAAAATTTCAGCAAATGATGGCGCGTCCGGTTGAAGGGATGGCGGCGATTCAACGTGCAATTGACAGTGTTTCTCATTATCTGGTGCTGAAAACAGCCATCAGCATCATCACCGGCCTGGTCGCCTGGGCGATGCTCGCCGCACTCGATGTTCGCTTCGCTTTTGTCTGGGGATTGCTGGCCTTTGCGCTTAATTACATCCCTAATATTGGTTCAGTTCTCGCGGCAATCCCCCCTATCGCTCAGGTACTGGTGTTTAATGGCTTCTACGAAGCGTTGCTGGTGCTGGCGGGATATCTGCTGATTAATCTGGTCTTCGGCAATATTCTGGAGCCGCGCATCATGGGACGTGGGCTGGGGCTTTCCACATTGGTGGTATTTTTGTCGTTGATTTTTTGGGGATGGTTGTTAGGACCGGTGGGTATGCTGCTTTCCGTGCCGTTAACAATTATTGTCAAAATTGCGCTTGAACAAACAGCGGGAGGTCAAAGCATCGCCGTTCTGTTAAGCGATCTCAATAAAGAGTGACGGCCTCCGCAGAGGCCGTCAGGGTTACAGAGCTTTCAGGATTGCATCCACGCTGGCTTTGGCGTCACCAAACAGCATGTGGGTGTTTTCCTTGAAGAACAGCGGGTTTTGCACACCAGCATAGCCAGTGTTCATCGAACGTTTAAAGACAATCACGTTCTGCGCTTTCCACACTTCCAGCACAGGCATACCAGCAATAGGACTTTTCGGATCATCCTGCGCCGCCGGGTTAACCGTATCGTTAGCACCAATCACCAGTACGGTATCGGTATCAGCAAAGTCATCGTTGATCTCGTCCATTTCCAGCACGATGTCATACGGTACTTTTGCTTCAGCCAGCAATACGTTCATATGTCCAGGCAAACGCCCCGCAACCGGGTGGATACCGAAACGCACGTTGATACCACGAGCGCGCAGTTTCTCGGTAATTTCAGCGACAGGATATTGCGCCTGCGCGACTGCCATGCCGTACCCCGGAGTAATGATCACTGAATGGGAGTTTTTCAGCAGTTCCGCTGTCTCTTCTGCGGTGATTTCGCGGTGCTCGCCCACTTCCTGATCATCGCCAGTAGAAGAGCCGTCGGTGCCGAAACCACCCGCAATAACGCTGATAAAGGAACGGTTCATCGCCTTACACATAATGTAAGAAAGGATAGCCCCCGAAGAACCGACCAGCGCACCGGTCACAATCAGCAGGTCGTTGCTGAGCATAAAGCCCGCAGCCGCAGCCGCCCAGCCGGAGTACGAGTTCAGCATCGACACCACCACTGGCATATCTGCACCACCGATGGAGGCGACTAAATGCCAGCCGAATACCAGCGCAATGGCGGTCATTATTAGCAATGCCAGCACTTGCAGGCCGACGCTGTCCGTGCGAACAAATACAATCAGCAGCAGGAAGGAAACGACCAGAGCCGCCAGGTTCATTTTGTGACGGTTTGGCAGCATCAACGGTTTAGACGAAATCTTGCCACACAGTTTGCCGAACGCCACCACCGAACCCGTGAACGTTACCGCCCCGATGAAGATACCGAGGAACACTTCCGTCAGGTGAATATTGACCAGAATCGGTGCCATTCCCGCGTCATGATGCAGATAGCTGTTAAAGCCAACCAGCACTGCCGCCAGACCCACGAAGCTGTGCAGGATCGCCACCAGTTCTGGCATTTCGGTCATTTCAACTTTCTTCGCCAGACGGATACCAATTGCCCCTCCAATGACCATCGCCAGCAAGATCCAGCCAACATTACCCGTATCCGGTCCAAAAATGGTTGCGATTAACGCAATCGCCATCCCTGCGATACCGAAGTTGTTACCCTGGCGAGACGTTTCATGTTTCGAAAGACCGGCCAGACTGAAGATAAACAGGATCGCGGCAACAATGTATGCAGCTGTAACTAATCCTCCAGACATATGTTACCCCTTAATTTTTGCGGAACATTTTCAGCATGCGCTGAGTCACGGTGAAGCCACCGAAAATATTAATGCTGGCTATAAGCACCGCGATAAAACTAAGGAAGCTAACCCAGCCGCCCTGGCCAATCTGCAACAGTGCTCCGACAACAATAATCCCTGAAATCGCGTTGGTGACCGACATCAACGGTGTATGCAGCGCGTGCGATACATTCCACACCACGTAATAACCGACAACGCAGGCCAGCGCGAAAACGGTGAAGTGCCCAAGAAACTCTTTCGGCGCAACGCTTGCCAGCCAACCGAAAAGGATGATTGCCAGCGCCATCAACGCGTATTTACGCCACGGTGAGCAGGCACATTTTTCCTCAGTTTTCACTTCCGGTGCCGCTTTTTGTGCCGCCTGCGGCTGAGCTGATACCTGAATCGGCGGTGCCGGCCAGGTAATTTCGCCCGCACGGATCACGGTCACGCGGCGAATCACCACATCATCAAAATCAACAGTGATATTGCCGTCTTTCTCTTTGCACAACAGTTTCAGCAGATTAACGAGGTTAGTACCGTAAAGCTGCGAGGATTGCGTCGGCAGACGGCCCGGAAGATCGGTATAACCAATCACTTTGACACCATTTTCCGTAGTGAAGATTTCACCCGGCACGGTGTATTCACAGTTGCCACCGTTTTGGGCTGCCAGGTCGACAATCACACTGCCCGTCTTCATGGAGTCAACCATTTCACGGGTAATTAGCTTCGGCGCTGGTTTGCCTGGAATAAGCGCGGTGGTGACAATGATATCGACCTCTTTTGCCTGGGCGGCAAAGAGTTCCATTTCCGCTTTAATGAACGCGTCCGACATCACTTTGGCATAGCCATCGCCGCTGCCCGCTTCCTCTTTAAAATCCAGCTCGAGGAATTCCGCGCCCATACTTTGAACTTGTTCTTTCACTTCCGGACGGGTGTCGAATGCACGCACAATCGCGCCGAGACTGTTTGCTGCGCCAATGGCGGCCAGACCTGCAACACCCGCACCAATCACCATCACTTTTGCCGGTGGCACTTTCCCGGCCGCAGTAATTTGCCCGGTAAAGAAGCGCCCAAATTCATGTGCCGCTTCAACAATGGCGCGATAACCGGCGATGTTCGCCATCGAGCTTAGTGCGTCCAGCGATTGTGCGCGTGAGATACGCGGCACAGAATCCATCGCCATCACGGTCACGTTACGTTCCGCAAGTTTTTGCATTAATTCCGGATTCTGCGCAGGCCAGATAAAACTCACCAGCGTTGTCCCAGGATTCAGTAACGCAATTTCATCATCTAACGGCGCATTGACCTTCAGAATGATCTCTGACTGCCAGACGCTATTCCCTTCTACAATTTCAGCGCCCGCTTGCACAAACGCTTTATCGTCAAAACTTGCCAGTTGACCCGCGCCGCTCTCTACCGCGACGGTAAAACCCAGTTTCAGCAGCTGTTCCACTGTTTTTGGCGTTGCTGCAACACGGGTTTCATTGGTTAACCGTTCTCTTGGTATGCCAATTCGCATGATATTCCCTTCCATCGGTTTTATTGATGATGGTTTGCCTGTGTCAGGAGCCACACAAGCCGCTCATGTACGAGCTAAATGTTACTCCGTTAAAATAAATTAGTAACAAACGCCCTATAACGTACTGAAAATTATGCCTGTGATCTAGCGCCAAAAATCAGTATTTCGGCGTGAACTCGCAAAATATTAACGATTCAGCCGTGATAGTGGGATAAACACCTTAGAACGCCGGATAAAGACTGATAATTGTCTTCGACGGTCGGGTAAAACGAGACATCGCCCCGGCACGATTCACTACTTAACATTAAATTAACTTATACAATTCAGTTGCTTCAGTAGTAATGATGCTGATACGGCTGTTTTTTAAGCATAGACGGTCATTTGAGCAGGATTAAAATTGGCTTAAGGAATGTGATATGAAAAATGACGCAGACAGTTACACCGTTTAAATGCAATAATCAGCCACGTTTCTCGTTAATAACAATACCAGTACCTGGTTTGCGCAAGGCGAAGGATTATTTTTATGAAGCTTAAGAACACCCTCCTGGCGTCGGCACTGCTTTCTGCTACGGCATTCTCCGTTAACGCAGCAACAGAACTGACACCGGAGCAAGCGGCAGCGGTTAAACCTTTTGACCGTGTAGTGGTTACCGGTCGTTTTAATGCTATTGGCGAAGCGGTGAAAGCCGTTTCTCGTCGCGCAGATAAAGAAGGTGCCGCCTCTTTTTATGTTGTCGACACTTCTGATTTTGGTAACAGCGGTAACTGGCGTGTGGTCGCTGACCTCTATAAAGCCGATGCTGAAAAAGCAGAAGAAACAAGTAATCGCGTAATTAACGGTGTTGTCGAACTGCCGAAAGATCAGGCTGTTCTGATTGAACCGTTTGACACGGTCACCGTCCAGGGCTTCTATCGTAGCCAGCCAGAAGTCAATGATGCCATCACCAAAGCGGCAAAAGCGAAAGGTGCCTACTCTTTCTACATCGTTCGTCAAATCGATGCCAACCAGGGCGGCAACCAGCGTATTACTGCATTCATCTATAAAAAAGATGCTAAGAAACGTATCGTCCAGAGCCCGGATGTGATCCCGGCAGATTCCGAAGCAGGACGTGCAGCTCTGGCTGCCGGTGGCGAAGCCGCGAAGAAAGTTGAGATCCCAGGTGTTGCGACTACCGCATCACCAAGTTCTGAAGTCGGTCGTTTCTTTGAAACCCAGTCATCAAAAGGCGGGCGTTACACCGTCACGCTCCCGGATGGCACTAAAGTCGAAGAACTGAACAAAGCGACCGCAGCGATGATGGTCCCGTTCGATAGCATCAAATTCTCTGGCAACTACGGCAACATGACCGAAGTCTCCTATCAGGTTGCGAAACGTGCCGCGAAGAAAGGTGCTAAGTATTACCACATCACCCGCCAGTGGCAGGAACGTGGTAATAACCTGACCGTCAGCGCAGATCTGTATAAATAACTATTCAGTTACTCCTATAAGGCGGCTTGATGCCGCCTTTCGCATTTTTAGTCACAAATTTCCCCGCGACCATTGCATGCAGACACATCTCTTCGTAAAATCCCGCGCTTCAGTGGCAAACTCCATTTTTATGCGTTTTGCCCTAATATTTATTCTTCTTATCACGTTTTAATCACTGGATATCGATGGAAAAGAAACTGGGACTGAGCGCACTCACCGCGCTGGTATTAAGCTCAATGCTGGGCGCGGGTGTTTTCAGTCTGCCGCAAAATATGGCGGCAGTTGCCAGCCCGGCAGCACTGCTCATCGGCTGGGGTATTACTGGCGCTGGCATTTTATTGCTGGCCTTTGCCATGCTGATCCTCACGCGCATTCGTCCCGAACTTGACGGCGGTATCTTTACCTATGCCCGCGAAGGGTTTGGCGAGCTAATCGGCTTTTGTTCCGCATGGGGATACTGGCTGTGCGCAGTCATCGCCAACGTCTCCTATCTGGTGATCGTTTTTTCCGCGTTAAGCTTTTTTACGGACACGCCGGAATTGCGCCTGTTCGGCGATGGTAATACCTGGCAATCGATCGTCGGTGCATCGGCTTTATTGTGGATTGTTCACTTTTTGATCCTGCGCGGGGTGCAAACCGCTGCCAGCATTAACCTGGTGGCGACACTGGCAAAATTGTTGCCGCTGGGTCTGTTTGTTGTGCTGGCGATGATGATGTTCAAACTGGATACCTTCAAGCTCGACTTCACCGGACTTGTACTTGGCGTACCCGTTTGGGAACAGGTGAAAAACACCATGCTGATCACCCTGTGGGTTTTCATTGGTGTGGAAGGTGCCGTGGTTGTTTCTGCGCGTGCGCGTAATAAACGTGATGTTGGCAAAGCGACACTGCTGGCGGTTCTCTCCGCTCTGGGCGTTTACTTGCTGGTAACGCTGCTTTCGCTGGGTGTGGTGGCACGTCCTGAACTGGCTGAAATTCGTAACCCGTCAATGGCCGGTCTGATGGTGGAAATGATGGGACCATGGGGCGAAATCATCATCGCTGCCAGTTTGATCGTTTCCGTTTGCGGCGCGTACTTAAGCTGGACCATCATGGCGGCAGAAGTTCCGTTCCTGGCTGCCACTCATAAAGCATTCCCACGCATTTTTGCGCGCCAGAACGCACAAGCTGCGCCATCCGCCTCACTGTGGTTGACCAACATCTGCGTGCAAATTTGTCTGGTACTCATCTGGCTGACCGGTTCCGATTACAACACGTTGCTGACCATCGCCTCAGAAATGATTCTGGTGCCCTATTTCCTGGTCGGCGCGTTCTTGCTGAAAATCGCAACCCGTCCACTGCATAAAGCGGTAGGTGTCGGTGCCTGCATTTATGGCTTATGGTTATTGTACGCCTCTGGTCCAATGCACTTGCTGTTATCCGTTGTTCTGTATGCGCCGGGGCTGCTGGTTTTCCTGTATGCGCGCAAAACGCATACACATGATAATGTACTGAACCGTCAGGAAATGGTGCTGATTGGCATGCTGTTAATTGCCTCAGTTCCGGCGACCTGGATGCTGGTGGGATAACGTTCATCCCATCGTTGGATAGCAAAGGAGATAACGATGGGTAAAGCCCAGCCCTTGCCAATATTAATTACTGGCGGAGGTCGTCGCATCGGCCTCGCCCTCGCCTGGCATTTCATTAATCAAAAGCAACCGGTGATTGTCAGCTATCGGACGCACTATCCAGCCATTGATGGACTGATTAAGGCAGGTGCGCAGTGTATTCAGGCTGATTTTTCGACCAACGACGGTGTGATGGCGTTTGCCGATGAAGTACTAAAAAGCACCCATGGTCTGCGTGCTATTTTGCATAACGCCAGTGCGTGGATGGCGGAAAAACCGGGTGCGCCACTGGCCGACGTACTGGCTTGCATGATGCAGATCCACGTTAATACCCCATACCTGCTCAACCATGCGCTGGAAAGATTACTGCGTGGGCACGGACACGCCGCCAGCGATATCATTCACTTTACCGATTATGTGGTGGAGCGCGGTAGCGACAAGCATATTGCGTATGCTGCAAGCAAAGCGGCACTGGATAATATGACCCGCTCGTTTGCCCGCAAGCTGGCACCGGAAGTGAAAGTGAATTCTATTGCTCCATCGCTGATCCTGTTTAATGAACATGATGATGCCGAATATCGACAACAGGCGCTGAATAAATCACTGATGAAAACCGCGCCTGGCGAGAAAGAAGTGATCGACCTGGTCGATTACTTACTTACCAGTTGCTTTGTCACCGGACGCAGTTTCCCACTTGATGGCGGTCGTCATCTGCGTTAATGCAGCTTTATCCAGCATATAATCAACACCCATGCGCTTATCCCCCAACACGCAACAGAACCAACAAAAGCGGCGGGCAAGCGCATCATTCCGGTGAAATACCACAGCGACACCAGGTAAACAAAATAGGGAATAATCGACCACATACTAAAAATGATGGTTGCGCGTAAGGCTTCAATGCCGCGTTCGCTGGCAACAATATAATGCGCGATAAGCGCAAAGGTCGGGAAAAGTGGAATCAGCCCGGCGATATAATAATTTTTCGTTTTTGCTAAAACACCAATCAACAGCACTACCAGCGCACCGAGCGCGGCTTTGATTACCAGCCCCATTTTTTACCTTAACACTTCCATAACAAGTCATCAGTAGAATACCTGATGAAAACTTGTTTAGAAACGATTGATAGTAAGTAAAAACAGCGCGGTGTATTGTGACGTTTTTATATCTACCGTGAATGTTATGAACACTATCGTATTTGTGGAAGATGATGCGGAAGTCGGTTCACTGATTGCCGCGTACCTGGCAAAACATGATATGCAGGTTACCGTAGAGCCGCGCGGCGACCAGGCCGAAGAAACCATTTTGCGAGAAAATCCGGATTTGGTGTTACTCGACATCATGCTACCAGGCAAGGACGGCATGACCATTTGTCGTGATTTACGCGCAAAGTGGTCTGGACCGATTGTTCTTCTAACCTCTCTCGATAGCGATATGAACCACATCCTGGCACTGGAAATGGGTGCCTGCGACTATATTCTCAAAACGATGCCCCCTGCTGTTTTGCTAGCGCGTTTACGTTTGCATTTGCGTCAGAATGAGCAAGCCACACTGACCAAAGGTCTTCAGGAAACGTCTCTGACGTCTCTGACTCCCTACAAAGCCCTGCATTTCGGCACGTTGACCATCGATCCCATCAACCGCGTAGTCACCCTGGCTAACACTGAAATCTCGCTCTCGACAGCTGATTTCGAATTATTGTGGGAATTAGCTACCCATGCCGGGCAAATCATGGACCGCGATGCATTGCTGAAAAATTTACGCGGCGTCAGTTATGACGGACTGGATCGTAACGTGGACGTGGCTATTTCGCGGTTAAGAAAAAAACTGCTCGATAACGCCGCAGAACCTTATCGCATTAAAACTGTGCGTAACAAAGGCTATCTTTTTGCGCCTCATGCATGGGAATAAGCGATGAAAAAACTGTTTATCCAGTTTTACCTGTTATTGTTTGTCTGCTTCCTTGTGATGTCTCTGCTGGTTGGGTTGGTGTACAAATTTACCGCCGAACGCGCGGGCAAACAGTCGCTGGATGATTTGATGAACAGTTTGCTGTATCTGATGCGCAGCGAATTGCGTGAGATCCCCCCACACGACTGGGGTAAGACGCTGAAAGAGATGGATTTAAATCTCTCTTTCGATCTGCGTGTCGAGCCACTGAGTAAATACCATCTTGATGATATTTCCATGCACGGACTGCGTGGCGGCGAAATTGTCGCCCTGGACGATCAGTACACGTTTTTGCAGCGTATCCCGCGCAGCCACTACGTGCTGGCAGTTGGTCCTGTTCCTTATCTTTATTATCTCCATCAGATGCGATTGCTGGATATCGCCCTGATCGCTTTTATTGCTATTTCCCTCGCCTTTCCGGTGTTTATCTGGATGCGTCCGCACTGGCAGGATATGTTAAAACTGGAAGCAGCGGCGCAACGATTTGGCGATGGGCATCTCTATGAGCGTATCCACTTTGATGAGGGTTCGAGCTTTGAACGACTTGGTATCGCATTTAACCAGATGGCGGACAATATCAACGCCTTGATTGCCAGCAAAAAACAGCTTATTGACGGTATCGCTCACGAACTGCGAACACCGTTAGTGCGCCTGTGTTATCGACTGGAGATGAGCGATAACCTGAGCGCCGCCGAGTCCCAGGCGTTGAATCGTGATATCAGTCAACTTGAAGCTTTAATTGAAGAGCTGCTGACTTATGCCCGACTCGATCGCCCACAAAACGAGCTTCATCTTAGCGAACCAGACCTGCCGTTGTGGCTGTCAACGCATCTGGCAGATATTCAGGCAGTAACGCCCGATAAAACGGTACGGATAAAAACGCTCGTGCAAGGCCATTATGCGGCGTTGGATATGCGCTTAATGGAGCGCGTGCTGGATAATTTGCTCAATAACGCCCTGCGGTACTGCCATTCAACGGTTGAAACCAGCCTGCTACTGTCGGGGAATAGAGCGACATTAATTGTTGAGGATGATGGCCCAGGGATTGCCCCAGAAAACCGCGAACATATCTTTGAACCTTTTGTTCGCCTCGATCCCAGCCGGGATCGCTCAACCGGCGGCTGCGGGCTGGGGCTGGCAATTGTCCACTCTATAGCACTGGCAATGGGCGGTACGGTTAATTGTGACACCAGCGAACTGGGTGGTGCTCGCTTCTCGTTTAGCTGGCCGTTATGGCATAACATCCCGCAATTTACCTCTGCCTGACACTACGCGCACGATGGTGAAGTCACCACCATTGTGCTATAAATTAAGGATGTTGTAACTAAAGTGGTTAATATTATGGCGCGTTACGATCTCGTAGACCGACTCAACACTACCTTTCGCCAGATGGAACAAGAGCTGGCTGCATTTGCCGCTCATCTTGAGCAACACAAGCTATTGGTTGCCCGCGTGTTCTCTTTGCCGGAGGTAAAAAAAGAGGATGAGCATAATCCGCTTAATCGTATTGAGGTGAAACAACATCTCGGCAACGACGCGCAGTCGCTGGCGTTGCGTCATTTCCGCCATTTATTTATTCAACAACAGTCCGAAAATCGCAGCAGCAAAGCCGCTGTCCGTCTGCCTGGCGTGTTGTGTTACCAGGTCAATAACCTTTCGCAAGCAGCGTTGGTCAGTCATATTCAGCACATCAATAAACTCAAGACCACGTTCGAGCATATCGTCACGGTTGAGTCAGAACTCCCCACCGCGGCACGTTTTGAATGGGTGCATCGTCATTTGCCGGGGCTGATCACCCTTAATGCTTACCGCTCGCTCACCGTTCTGCACGACCCCGCCACTTTACGTTTTGGCTGGGCTAATAAACATATCATTAAAAATTTGCATCGTGATGAAGTCCTGGCACAGCTGGAAAAAAGCCTGAAATCACCACGCAGTGTCGCACCGTGGACGCGCGAGGAGTGGCAAAGAAAACTGGAGCGAGAGTATCAGGATATCGCTGCCCTGCCACAGAACGCGAAGTTAAAAATCAAACGTCCGGTGAAGGTGCAGCCGATTGCCCGCGTCTGGTACAAAGGAGATCAAAAACAAGTGCAACACGCCTGCCCTACACCGCTGATTGCACTGATTAATCGGGATAATGGTGCGGGCGTGCCGGACGTTGGTGAGTTGTTAAATTACGATGCAGACAATGTGCAGCACCGTTATAAACCTCAGGCGCAGCCGCTTCGTTTGATCATTCCACGGCTGCACCTGTATGTTGCAGATTAACGCCCGGCTTTCATACTGCCGACCATCTGTTCTGGCCGTACCCAGCTGTCAAACTCGGCTTCGCTAAGATACCCCAGCGCAAGGGCCGCAGCTTTTAAGGTCAGCCCTTCTTTATGCGCTTTTTTGGCGATCTCCGCGGCTTTGTCATAACCAATGTGGGTGTTAAGCGCAGTCACCAGCATCAGCGATTCATTGAGTAATTGATTGATTCGCTCACGATTCGGTTCAATACCCACTGCGCAGTGTTTGTTAAAACTTTCCATGCCATCTGCCAGCAAGCGCACCGATTGCAGGAAATTATGGATCACCATCGGACGGAAGACGTTCAGTTCAAAGTTACCAGAAGCGCCACCCATGTTGATCGCCACGTCGTTCCCCATTACCTGACAGCAGAGCATGGTTAATGCTTCACACTGGGTTGGGTTCACTTTCCCCGGCATGATTGAGCTGCCCGGCTCATTTTCCGGGATTGAGATTTCACCAATTCCGCAGCGCGGGCCAGAGGCCAGCCAGCGGACATCATTGGCGATTTTCATCAGTGACGCAGCCAACCCTTTCAACGCGCCGTGCGCCTGAACCAGGGCATCACAGGTCGCAAGCGCTTCAAATTTGTTCGGCGCGGTAACAAACGGTGCACAGGTAATGACTGCCAGTTCATCTGCTACGCGACGCGCATACTCCGGATGGGTATTTAGTCCAGTACCCACCGCTGTACCGCCAAGAGCCAGTTCCGCTACGTGAGGCAGGCTGTATTCGATATGTTTGAGATTATGCTCGAGCATCGCTACCCAGCCGGAAATCTCCTGCCCTAGTGTTAGCGGCGTGGCGTCCTGCAAGTGGGTTCGACCGATTTTGACGATATCGGCAAATGCACGCGATTTTTCACTCAGTGTCTGTGTCAGGGTTTTAAGCTGCGGAATGAGTTGCTTGCGCAGCGCCAGCAGCGCCGCAACGTGCATCGCCGTCGGAAAGACATCGTTGGAACTTTGGCTTTTGTTCACGTCGTCGTTAGGGTGAACTTTACGTTCCATCCCGCGCACGCCGCCGAGTAATTCACTGGCCCGGTTAGCCAGCACTTCGTTCATGTTCATGTTACTTTGCGTGCCGGAGCCGGTCTGCCAGATAGCCAGCGGGAATTCGTCGTCATGCTGTCCTGCCAGTACTTCATCCGCCGCCTGCCGAATGGCGCTCGCTTTCTCTTCAGACAACAAGCCTAAATCTTCATTAACTTTTGCCGCTGCGCGCTTGGTTAGCGCCAGCGCATGAATCAGTGAGGTGGGCATTTTCTCCGTCGAAATGCGGAAATGCTCCAGCGAGCGTTGAGTTTGTGCGCCCCACAGCTTATCTGCCGGGACATCAATCGCCCCCATCGAATCTTTTTCGCTGCGTACTGTATTCATGGCCTGCTCCTCACCTGTTTAATTTTTTCTTTCTGTTTTGCTTTCGTTAAGCAACTTTTAGCTCACTTATTATTTACTATTTGATAACAAATGTTTGGTCTTTCGTGCCATGTAAAAAAACCGCCCCGAAGGGCGGCTCTGTTTATTTCACACAGCGAGTGCACTGTGTGAGTTGTATCTGCTGGAAGAAGTCATTTCCTTTATCATCCACAAGGATAAACGCCGGGAAATCTTCCACTTCAATTTTCCAGATGGCTTCCATTCCCAGTTCCGGATATTCAACACATTCCAGGCTCTTAATACTTCCCTGCGCCAATACAGCGGCCGGACCACCGATACTGCCAAGGTAGAAGCCGCCGTGTTTTTTACAGGCATCCGTCACCTGCTGGCTGCGGTTGCCTTTCGCCAGCATGATCATACTTCCGCCCTGCGCTTGCAGTTGATCGACATAAGAATCCATCCGTCCGGCGGTCGTTGGGCCAAGAGAACCGGAGGCATAACCTTCCGGCGTTTTGGCCGGACCCGCGTAGTAAATCGGATGATCTTTAATGTACTGCGGCAGCCCTTCACCGTTATCCATCCGCTCTTTCAGTTTGGCGTGAGCAATATCACGACCGACGATAATCGTGCCGTTAAGCGATAAGCGTGTAGAAACGGGATACTGCGACAACTGTGCGAGGATCTCTTTCATCGGACGGTTAAGGTCAACGCGCACCGCTTCGCCTTCTCCCGCTTTACGCAGCTCTTCAGGGATATATTTACCTGGATTATGTTCCAGTTTTTCGATCCAGATCCCCTGACGGTTGATCTTCGCTTTGATATTACGGTCAGCAGAGCAGGAAACACCCATACCAACCGGACAGGATGCGCCGTGACGTGGCAGGCGAATCACGCGTATGTCGTGAGCGAAGTATTTACCACCAAACTGCGCACCCAGACCGAGATTTTGCGCTTCGATCAGCAATTCTTTTTCCAGTTCCACATCGCGGAATGCCTGACCGTGCTCATTCCCTTCCGTTGGCAGTTCGTCATAGTATTTAGCGGAAGCCAGTTTCACTGTTTTAAGGTTAGTTTCTGCAGAAGTTCCACCAATTACGAACGCAATATGATACGGAGGACAGGCCGCCGTACCCAGCGTGCGCATCTTCTCAACCAGGTAATTTTTCAGTTTCCCCGGCGTTAGTAACGCTTTGGTTTCCTGATAGAGATACGTCTTGTTTGCCGAACCACCACCTTTGGCGATACAGAGGAATTTGTACTCGTCGCCATCAACGGCATAAAGATCGATCTGCGCTGGCAGATTGGTGCCGGTATTCACCTCTTTATACATATCCAGCGGCGCGTTTTGCGAGTAGCGCAAATTATCTTCGATATAAGTGTTATAGACACCGCGCGCCAGCGCCGCTTCATCACAGCCACCGGTCCATACACGCTGCCCTTTTTTACCAACAATAATCGCAGTGCCGGTATCCTGACAGGTTGGCAGAACACCTTTCGCCGCGATGTCGGAGTTGCGCAGGAATTGCAGCGCCACATATTTATCATTTTCGCTGGCTTCCGGGTCACGCAGAATGTCGGCCACCTGTTGTTGGTGAGCCGGACGCAGCATAAATGACGCATCATGAAACGCCTGACGCGCCAACAGAGTTAACGCTTCGGGTGCGACTTTCAAAATCTCCTGCCCTTCAAATTCAGATACGCTAACGTGTTCGCTGGTTAGCAGGTAATACTCAGTATCATCTTTTTTGAGTGGAAAAGGAGCCTGATAATGAAAGGGTTTGTTTGACATTGTTCTCTCACTTACTGCCTGGTTTGGTTATGCTCTGGGCGGGTGTTCCGTTGCCCTGTTAAAAGCGAGTAACAATATCCTACACGCTTTTTTAACAAAAACTGAGACTAGTACGACTTTTTGCGGCTCCAGGTTACTTCCCGTAGGATTCTTGCTTTAATAGTGGGATTAATTTCCACATTAAAACAGGGATTGATCATGCAAAAACTCATTAACTCAGTGCAAAACTATGCCTGGGGCAGCAAAACGGCGTTGACTGAACTTTATGGTATGGAAAATCCGTCCAGCCAGCCGATGGCCGAGCTGTGGATGGGCGCACATCCGAAAAGCAGTTCACGAGTGCAGAATGCCGCCGGAGATATCGTTTCACTGCGTGATGTGATTGAGAGTGATAAATCGACTCTGCTCGGAGAGGCCGTTGCCAAACGCTTTGGCGAACTGCCTTTCCTGTTCAAAGTATTATGCGCAGCACAGCCGCTCTCCATTCAGGTTCATCCAAACAAACGCAATTCTGAAATCGGTTTTGCCAAAGAAAATGCCGCAGGTATCCCGATGGATGCCGCCGAGCGTAACTATAAAGATCCTAACCACAAGCCGGAGCTGGTTTTTGCGCTGACGCCTTTCCTTGCGATGAACGCGTTTCGTGAGTTTTCCGAGATTGTCTCCCTACTCCAGCCAGTCGCAGGTGCACATCCGGCAATTGCTCACTTTTTACAACAGCCTAATGCCGAACGTTTAAGCGAACTGTTCGCCAGCCTGTTGAATATGCAGGGTGAAGAAAAATCCCGCGCGCTGGCGATTTTAAAATCGGCGCTCGACAGTCAGCAGGGTGAACCGTGGCAAACGATTCGTTTAATTTCTGAATTTTACCCGGAAGACAGCGGCCTGTTCTCCCCGCTGTTACTGAATGTGGTGAAATTGAATCCTGGCGAAGCGATGTTCCTGTTCGCTGAAACACCGCACGCTTACCTGCAAGGCGTGGCGCTGGAAGTGATGGCGAACTCCGATAACGTGCTGCGTGCGGGTCTGACGCCTAAGTACATTGATATTCCGGAACTGGTTGCCAATGTAAAATTCGAAGCCAAACCGGCTAACCAGTTGTTGACCCAGCCGGTGAAACAAGGTGCAGAACTGGACTTCCCGATTCCAGTGGATGATTTTGCCTTCTCGCTGCATGACCTTAGTGATAAAGAAACCACCATTAGCCAGCAGAGTGCCGCCATTTTGTTCTGCGTCGAAGGCGATGCAACGTTGTGGAAAGGTTCTCAGCAGTTACAGCTTAAACCGGGTGAATCAGCGTTTATTGCCGCCAACGAATCACCGGTGACTGTCAAAGGCCACGGCCGTTTAGCGCGTGTTTACAACAAGCTGTAAGAGCTTACTGAAAAAATTAACATCTCTTGCTAAGCTTATTAAAGGCTTATAACACCTTCAGGCGGCCAGTCCGCCTGATTTCATTTTATGGATAATCATTATGAATAAATCGCTGGTAGCGGTAGGCGTCATTGTTGCGCTAGGCGTAGTCTGGACAGGCGGCGCATGGTATACAGGCAAGAAGATTGAAACCCATCTCGAAGACATGGTCGCGCAGGCGAACGCGCAACTCAAACTGACAGCTCCTGAATCCAACCTGGAAGTGAGTTATCAAAACTATCATCGCGGCGTATTCAGCAGCCAGTTGCAACTGTTGGTGAAACCCATTGCCGGGAAAGAAAATCCGTGGATTAAAAGCGGTCAGAGCGTCATCTTCAACGAATCGGTTGATCATGGTCCCTTCCCGCTTGCCCAGCTTAAAAAACTGAACCTGATCCCGTCGATGGCATCAATTCAAACCACGCTGGTTAATAACGAAGTAAGCAAACCACTGTTTGATATGGCAAAAGGTGAAACGCCTTTTGAGATTAACTCGCGCATTGGTTACAGCGGTGATTCCAGTTCCGATATTTCGCTCAAGCCACTGAATTACGAGCAAAAGGATGAAAAAGTCGCCTTTAGCGGCGGCGAGTTCCAGTTAAATGCTGACAGAGACGGCAAAGCCATCTCCCTTTCCGGGGAGGCGCAAAGTGGTCGGATAGACGCAGTTAACGAATACAACCAGAAAGTGCAGTTGACCTTTAATAATCTGAAAACCGACGGTTCCAGCACGCTGGCAAGTTTTGGTGAGCGCGTAGGAAACCAAAAACTGTCACTGGAAAAAATGACCATTTCAGTGGAAGGCAAAGAACTGGCACTGCTGGAAGGCATGGAGATCAGCGGTAAATCGGATCTGGTCAATGACGGTAAAACGATCAATAGCCAACTGGATTACTCGCTAAACAGCCTGAAGGTACAGAATCAGGATCTGGGCAGCGGCAAGCTGACTTTAAAAGTCGGCCAGATTGATGGTGAAGCCTGGCATCAGTTCAGCCAGCAATATAACGCGCAAACTCAGGCGCTGCTGGCACAGCCAGAAATTGCCAACAATCCCGAACTTTATCAGGAGAAAGTGACGGAAGCCTTCTTTAGCGCCCTGCCGCTGATGTTGAAAGGCGATCCGGTGATTACTGTCGCGCCGCTAAGCTGGAAAAACAGTCAGGGTGAAAGTGCGCTGAATCTGTCGCTGTTCCTGAAAGATCCGGCAACGACTAAAGAAGCGCCGCAAACGCTGGCGCAGGAAGTAGATCGTTCGGTTAAATCTCTGGATGCGAAACTGACCATTCCGGTGGATATGGCAACTGAGTTTATGACTCAGGTAGCGAAGCTGGAAGGTTATCAGGAAGATCAAGCGAAAAAACTGGCGAAACAGCAAGTTGAAGGTGCATCAGCAATGGGGCAGATGTTCCGTCTGACCACCTTGCAGGACAATACCATCACCACCAGCCTGCAATATACTAACGGTCAGATAACGTTAAATGGGCAGAAAATGTCGTTAGAAGATTTTGTTGGCATGTTTGCGATGCCAGCTCTTAACGTTCCGGCTGTACCGGCAATTCCGCAGCAGTAATTCACGGCCAAAACGCCGGAGAATTTTCACTTCGGCGTTTTCATCTGAAAACAAACCAGAGATTGCCTGATGCGCTACGCTTATCAGGCCTACCTTTTCCTGCAACACTTTGAATTTATGAGTTTTTGGGTAATGACTCCAACTTATTGATAGTGTTTTATGTTCAGATAATGCCCGATGACTTTGTCATGCAGCTCCACCGATTTTGAGAACGACAGCGACTTCCGTCCCAGCCGTGCCAGGTGCTGCCTCAGATTCAGGTTATGCCGCTCAATTCGCTGCGTATATCGCTTGCTGATTACGTGCAGCTTTCCCTTCAGGCGGGATTCATACAGTGGCCAGCCATCCGTCATCCATATCACCACGTCAAAGGGTGACAGCAAGCTCATAAGACGCCCCAGCGTCGCCATAGTGCGTTCACCGAATACGTGCGCAACAACCGTCTTCCGGAGCCTGTCATACGCGTAAA
>NZ_MDGW01000087.1:0-8288 GCF_001712525.1 Shigella sp. FC1661 | reverse complement strand
GGCGCACGTCTTCGGTGAACGCACTCTGGCCACACTGGAGCGTCTTCTGAGCCTGCTGTCGGCCTTTGAGGTCGTGGTATGGATGACGGATGGCTGGCCGCTGTATGAATCACGCCTGAAGGGAAAGCTGCACGTTATCAGCAAGCGTTACACTCAGCGCATTGAGCGACATAATCTGAATCTGAGACAACATCTGGCAAGGCTGGGACGGAAGTCACTGTCGTTCTCAAAATCGGTGGAGCTGCATGACAAGGTCATCGGGCATTATCTGAACATAAAACACTATCAGTAAGTTGGAGTCATTACCGGGAATGTAAATGAACAAATTTATTAAAGTTGCACTGGTAGGTGCAGTACTGGCTACGTTAACTGCATGTACTGGTCATATTGAAAACCGTGATAAGAACTGCTCTTACGACTACCTGCTGCACCCGGCAATTTCTATTTCTAAAATCATTGGCGGTTGCGGTCCTACTGCACAGTAAGTCTCTGACAGAAATCGGCTAACACCGGTTTAATTGCCCGACGCCCTCTGGATTTTCCGAGGGCGTATTTGTTTCTATATCCTTCTTGCTCCCCACCCGTAAAAATATTTTCACTTTAATTTCAATTGGATAACTACATTCATTAGCCACAGCGCGATCCTGTGCGAAATTTTGTGATCTTCCTCCGCATTACATAACATCATATGTTATTATATTCATCATGCATTGTTATGTTACCTTTTAAATGACTGCAAACTCTCCCCTACAACGTGTTGGACAAGAAAAAGGTATCGCTATGGGAAGCCAGGAACTCCAACGCAAGCTCGGATTTTGGGCCGTTCTTGCAATCGCCGTCGGGACAACCGTCGGCTCCGGTATTTTTGTATCTGTGGGTGAAGTGGCAAAAGCAGCGGGCACGCCGTGGCTTACGGTGCTCACGTTTGTCATTGGCGGGTTAATTGTGATCCCGCAAATGTGCGTCTATGCGGAACTATCCACCGCTTATCCGGAAAATGGCGCAGATTATGTTTATCTGAAAAATGCCGGAAGCCGACCGCTGGCTTTCCTCTCCGGCTGGGCCAGCTTCTGGGCCAACGATGCGCCGTCATTGTCGATTATGGCGCTGGCGATTGTCAGCAATCTTGGCTTTTTAACGCCTATCGATCCGTTGCCCGGTAAATTTATCGCCGCCGGATTAATTATCGCCTTTATGTTGCTACACCTGCGCTCCGTTGAAGGCGGCGCAGCGTTTCAGACGCTAATTACCATCGCCAAAATTATCCCGTTCACTATCGTCATTGGCCTTGGGATCTTCTGGTTTAAAGCGGAGAATTTTGCCGCCCCTACCACCACTGCGATTGGCGCAACGGGCAGCTTTATGGCGCTGCTGGCGGGGATCTCTGCCACCAGTTGGTCGTATACCGGCATGGCCTCTATCTGTTATATGACCGGCGAAATTAAAAACCCCGGAAAAACCATGCCACGAGCGCTGATTGGTTCCTGTCTGCTGGTTCTGGTGCTCTACACCCTGCTGGCGCTGGTGATTTCCGACCTGATGCCCTTCGACAAACTCGCCAATTCTGAAACGCCGATTTCCGACGCCCTGACCTGGATCCCCGCACTCGGCAGCACCGCTGGGATCTTTGTTGCCATCACGGCGATGATCGTCATTCTTGGTTCGCTTTCCAGCTGCGTGATGTACCAGCCGCGGCTGGAATACGCGATGGCGAAAGACAACCTGTTCTTTAAATGCTTCGGCCATGTGCATCCGAAATACAACACGCCGGATGTCTCCATCATCCTGCAAGGGGCGCTGGGGCTCTTCTTCATCTTCGTTTCCGATCTCACCAGCCTGCTGGGTTATTTCACCCTGGTGATGTGTTTCAAAAATACCCTCACCTTCGGCTCCATCATCTGGTGTCGTAAACGCGACGATTACAAACCGCTGTGGCGTACTCCGGCTTTCGGGCTGATGACCACCCTCGCCATTGCGTCAAGCCTCATTCTGGTCGCCTCAACCTTTGTCTGGGCACCGATTCCCGGCCTTATCTGCGCCGTCATCGTTATTGCTACTGGTCTGCCTGCTTACGCCTTCTGGGCGAAGCGTAGCCGCCAGCTCAACGCTTTGTCGTAATGTTATCTGGAGAAAATAAAATGTTGGATATTGATAAAAGCACCGTGGACTTTCTGGTCACCGAAAATATGGTTCAGGAAGTGGAAAAAGTTCTCAGCCATGACGTTCCGCTGGTGCACGCCATCGTGGAAGAGATGGTGACGCGCGACATTGATCGTATTTATTTCGTTGCCTGCGGCTCGCCACTCAACGCGGCGCAAGCGGCGAAACATCTGGCGGATCGCTTTTCCGATCTTCAGGTCTACGCCATTTCCGGCTGGGAGTTCTGCGATAACACCCCGTATCGCCTCGACGATCGTTGCGCGGTGATTGGCGTTTCTGACTACGGTAAAACGGAAGAGGTAATCAAAGCGCTGGAGCTGGGCCGGGCCTGCGGCGCACTCACTGCGGCGTTCACCAAACGCGCGGACAGCCCGATTACCTCGGCGGCGGAATTTAGCATTGATTATCAGGCCGACTGTATCTGGGAAATTCACCTGCTGCTCTGCTACAGCGTGGTGCTGGAGATGATCACCCGCCTCGCGCCGAACGCGGAAATCGGCAAGATCAAAAACGATCTCAAGCAGTTGCCGAATGCGCTCGGTCATCTGGTACGTACCTAGGAAGAAAAAGGCCGCCAGCTTGGTGAACTGGCCAGCCAGTGGCCGATGATTTATACCGTTGCTGCGGGTCCGCTGCGTCCGCTGGGTTACAAAGAAGGCATTGTAACGCTGATGGAATTTACCTGGACGCACGGCTGCGTGATTGAGAGCGGAGAGTTCCGCCATGGCCCGCTGGAGATTGTCGAACCGGGCGTTCCGTTCCTGTTCCTGCTCGGCAATGATGAAAGTCGCCACACCACCGAACGCGCCATTAACTTTGTTAAACAGCGTACTGACAACGTGATCGTCATCGATTACGCCGAAATTTCGCAAGGGCTGCACCCGTGGCTGGCACCGTTCCTGATGTTCGTGCCAATGGAGTGGCTCTGCTACTACCTGTCTATTTACAAAGATCACAACCCGGATGAACGCCGCTATTACGGTGGTCTGGTGGAATATTAATCCCTCGCCCGGCCCGGCAACGGGCCGGATTTACGCAAGGAGTTACCCGATGAAAACAGGTATGTTTACCTGCGGCCACCAGCGGCTGCCTATTGAACACGCATTTCGTGATGCAAGCGAGCTGGGTTACGACGGCATCGAAATTTGGGGCGGTCGCCCGCACGCGTTCGCGCCGGACTTAAAAGCGGGCGGCATCAAACAAATCAAGGCGCTGGCGCAGACGTATCAGATGCCGATTATCGGCTATACGCCAGAAACCAACGGCTATCCGTATAACATGATGCTGGGCGATGAACATATGCGTCGCGAAAGCCTCGACATGATCAAGCTGGCGATGGATATGGCAAAAGAGATGAACGCGGGTTATACGCTGATTTCCGCGGCCCACGCGGGCTATCTCACGCCACCTAATGTTATCTGGGGACGGCTGGCAGAGAACCTAAGCGAACTGTATGAGTACGCGGAAAACATCGGCATGGATCTAATCCTCGAACCGTTAACGCCGTATGAATCGAACGTCGTGTGTAATGCTAATGATGTGCTTCATGCGCTGGCGCTGGTGCCTTCGCCGCGCCTGTTCAGCATGGTCGACATTTGCGCGCCGTATGTCCAGGCGGAACCGGTGATGAGTTATTTCGACAAACTGGGCGATAAATTACGTCATCTGCATATTGTCGACAGCGACGGGGCCAGCGACACGCATTACATTCCTGGAGAAGGCAAAATGCCGCTGCGGGAACTGATGCGCGATATTATTGAGCGGGGCTATGAGGGTTACTGTACGGTGGAGCTGGTGACGATGTATATGAACGAGCCCAGACTCTATGCCCGCCAGGCGCTGGAACGCTTTCGCGCGCTGCTGCCGGAGGATGAGAGATGAAAACCCTGGCGACAATCGGCGATAACTGCGTCGATATCTACCCGCAACTGAATAAAGCGTTTTCTGGCGGTAATGCGGTCAATGTGGCGGTGTACTGCACTCGCTACGGCATACAGCCGGGATGCATTACCTGGGTGGGTGACGATGACTACGGCACAAAGCTGAAGCAGGATCTCGCCCGCATGGGCGTCGATATCAGCCATGTCCATACGAAACACGGCGTTACCGCACAAACTCAGGTGGAACTGCACGACAATGATCGCGTTTTTGGCGACTACACCGAAGGCGTGATGGCCGACTTTGCCCTGAGTGAAGAGGATTACGCCTGGCTGGCGCAGTATGACATTGTGCACGCGGCAATCTGGGGACATGCGGAAGACGCATTCCCACAGCTGCACGCTGCGGGCAAACTTACCGCTTTCGACTTCTCCGACAAGTGGGACAGCCCGCTCTGGCAGACACTGGTGCCGCATCTCGATTTTGCCTTTGCCTCCGCACCGCAAGAAGACGAAACGCTGCGTCTGAAGATGAAAGCGATTGTTGCCCGTGGCGCAGGAACCGTGATTGTCACGCTGGGTGAAAACGGCAGCATTGCCTGGGATGGCGCGCAGTTCTGGCGTCAGGCTCCTGAACCGGTGACGGTTATCGACACCATGGGTGCCGGAGATTCGTTCATTGCCGGATTCCTTTGCGGCTGGTCTGCGGGGATGACATTACCGCAGGCGATGGCGCAGGGAACGGCGTGCGCGGCGAAAACCATTCAGTACCACGGTGCCTGGTAGGTATAACGTTGGCGTGAGCATCTTCACGCCAACGTGCTGTTACTTGCTGGAAAACGACCCTATAATCCGAGTAATTCATTCTTTATTTCAGGGTCGATTATGTCAGCTACGGACCGCTACTCTCATCAACTCCTCTACGCTACCGTCCGCCAGCGACTGCTGGATGATATCGCGCAGGGGGTTTACCAGGCCGGGCAACAGATCCCTACCGAAAACGAGCTTTGTACACAATATAACGTCAGCCGCATTACCATTCGCAAAGCCATCAGCGACTTAGTGGCGGACGGCGTACTGATCCGCTGGCAGGGAAAAGGCACCTTTGTACAAAGCCAGAAAGTTGAAAACGCCCTGCTTACTGTCAGTGGTTTTACCGATTTTGGCGTCTCACAAGGCAAGGCGACGAAAGAGAAAGTGATCGAACAGGAACGGGTCAGCGCCGCGCCGTTTTGCGAAAAGCTGAACATCCCCGGAAACAGCGAAGTGTTCCATCTCTGCCGGGTGATGTATCTCGATAAAGAGCCGCTGTTTATTGATAGTTCATGGATCCCGCTGTCGCGTTATCCTGACTTTGATGAGATTTACGTCGAAGGAAGCTCCACCTATCAGTTATTTCAGGAGCGTTTTGACACGCGAGTGGTCAGCGACAAAAAGACCATCGATATCTTTGCCGCCACCCGCCCGCAGGCAAAATGGCTGAAATGCGAACTGGGCGAACCGTTGTTTCGCATCAGCAAAATCGCCTTTGATCAGAATGACAAACCGGTGCACGTCTCCGAACTCTTCTGCCGCGCCAATCGCATCACCTTAACTATTGATAATAAAAGACATTAACCGTAGGCCGGATAAGATGCGCCAGCATCGCATCCGGCGATGCTGGCGCGTTGAATTTTACATCCCGTACGTTCCCCTCACCCTAACCCTCTCCCCAAAGGGGCGAGGGGACCGTTCAGTACGGAATTTAGCTTGACGGTGCTATCCAGCATTAAATACTGGCAATACTCTCACGCAAAATCCGCAGCACCGTCTCTTCACCGCTGCGATTCGGGTTAATGCGAATCGCACAATGTTCTGATTGTGGATTCGCCTGGCGAAACGTTCCGGAAAGGCGATAAAAGAGCGGCGGGATTTCATATTTCGACTCTGCACCCACCGGGTAAGGCAAGGCACCGCGCTTTTGCGCCTCTTCCAGCACTCTGGCGGCAATCGGCTGATGAAACTCGACAATCAACACCTTCGACTGCGCATTAGCAATCACCGCGCTTTTCACTTCCGGCACCGCACCACCGTTAAGCAAAGCCAGCAACCGTTCAGATACCCCTGCCTGCACCGCGTGCATCACTGGCGCAAACACCAGACAACGCAATACTTCCAGCGCCTGTGCGCCCTGGATCTGGCTACCGCCGGAGTAAAGCGTGGCGCGAATACGGTTGATAACATCAGCATCGCCGACCACTGCACCAACACCCTCTGGCCCAAATAGCTTGAAGCAGGAAAATGTCGAGACATTCGCGCCGCATTCACAGCCGATTCGCGCCACCTTCATCACCGCATAGTTGTCATCGGTTAACGCTGGAACACCTGCCGCGCGCAACGTTGCCAGCACATCTGCCAGCACGTAGCTGTCCTGCGGCTGCTGGCGCGTATGCTGCACCAGCGCCGCATCCGGTTGTTGCTCGTCGACGACCTGCTTCAGTGCCGACAGGTCATTGAAATCAACAGTAATAAGCGTCAGCCCCATCTGCTCAACAATAACCCGTGTCGTCGGGTAAACAGGCGCGTCATGCACCAGAAGACGCTGCCCCGGTTTGAGCAAAGCTGCCAGCCCGGCGCGAATCGCGCCAGTCCCCGCGCCCTGCACCAGCGCCGCAGCCTGTGCGTGAAATGCATCAGCCAGCACCTGCTCCACCCGTTGGGTAATACGCGGTTGATTCAGCCCCGGCGTTAAGCCCAAATCACCGCTGGTTAGAAACTCCGCGCCGGGAAAGTGACGGCAAATCGTGTCCACCAGCGCAAACTGCTTTTGCTGCGCCTCAATAAGCGTCAGGCTTTGCAGAGGAAACGTCTTCATAGGTGCCTTCCTTAAGCCGGAACGAACAGGCCAAGCCAGTAAAGAACATTCAGCAGAATACCGGTGATCATTACTGCCACGACCGGTGCCGCCATTTTCTGTACCGGACGGCCCAGGGATTCGTTGAGGAAGTAAATGGCAACCGCGATAGAGAATCCGGTATAACCCGCCATCTTAATTGCTGCGAAAATCGAACCGACCAGCAGCGCCACTTCCATCAGCATATTCATGGCGTTACGGATGTTATCCGACTCATTACGCACCGACGGGTAGCGTCCCAGCCATTTGCCGATAGAACGAAGCAGCAAGACTTCCGCCGAAATAACCACTGCGCCTAATACCGCTGCAACCATCGGATTCGGCGAGAGATAGCCCACCGCATAAACAAAGGTAAAGCCCGCAACTGCATACACACCCGTTGCTAAGGCGGTGGTGGCAATCAACGGTACAAAACCCAGCCCGCGCATAAATTCTGCCAGTGCCGCCTGGTTGATCAGCGTTTGCGATTGTTCCGGCGTTACGCCTGCGGAGTACGCTTTCTCCAGAGTGAAGATCGACACTTCACTGCCGGCGAAAATCTTCATGCTGGCAACGGCGGCAATCAATGCTCCCACGATGGCGATATAGGGTAAGTTTTTGATAATCCGCGACGTGCGTTCTTCAAACACCGAAAGCCCGCTGGCATCAATATCATTTTCATCACGATGACGCAGGTCGTGAGTTATCGCGATCCCCAGCAGCATCACCATGCCAATAAAGATTTCGATGGATTCAGGGTTAAGATGTGGGAAATAGCGCACGACTACCACACGGGTCATCAGAACAACCACGGCGGCGACCAGACTTTGCTTCCAGCCAAACTGGTAGAAAATCGCCACCAGCGGAAACAGTGCAAAAGCAGAAACTACCGGCGAGCTTAATTCCCCGAGGCTACCTAATACATCCACCGGCAGCGCGGTCAGCAGCTGGTTTACTGGCAACAGGCAAGTAAGGATCAACACGCCCCAGATAGCGCCAAGACCAAACGCCATCAGGCTGTTTATCGCCAGTACGCCGAGGATATCGGTAGGAAGAAAGAGTAACCATGCGTTGAGCAGCCTAATGCCAGTCAGTTAAGCAACTGACTGGCTCTTTTTCGGGGCTGTGGGGTATTTCCAGGGCCTCTCCTTTACCACTCTCGGGAAGGCCCTTTCCCTTCTCGTCGGTAATTTCACAAGTTGTCCCATACTTGCAAGATCGCGCATCAGCTCCGGTATACGTCCCGGTGAAGCGCCCTGCAATGTCATCAGCATTCTCATCACCATTCCGCATGATTCTGAGAAACTCAGTTGATTCGGCCAGTAACCTTTCAGATGTTCCGCCATTTTAATCATCTGATATCTCACCAGATTATAAGC
>NZ_MDGW01000086.1:0-8316 GCF_001712525.1 Shigella sp. FC1661 | reverse complement strand
GTGCGTACCGGGCTGAGAGGCGGTGTAAGTGAACTGTAGTTGCCATGTTTTACGGCAATGAGAGCAGAGATAGCGCTGATGTCCGGCAGTGCTTTTGCCGTTACGCACCACGCCTTCAGTAGCGGAGCAGGAAGGACATCTGATGGAAATGGAAGCCACGCAAGCACCTTAAAATCACCATCATACACTAAATCAGTAAGTTGGCAGCATTACCCAAAAATAAGATGATTATAAAAATGGGTTATAAGACGTTGATATGAAGTCGCAACAATGGCTGCAATTGGGCGTTTTGTCGAATAAACTGTCGCATATAAATAGCCATTTCTTTGTACGGTTAAATCCTTCAAATGAATCAGCGGAGAAAACGTTGCTGCCGAGGCCTCTTTGCTTAACGAGAAAAAGGTTTTCGTCACCGTATCATACACACCCCATTGCAATGTCGGATCATCAGACATCACTTCACTCCAGAAGAGAGGGTTGATAACCGCCACATAATTTCCCCGCTGCATATAGGTCATTTTATAGCCAGAGAAAAAAGGCGTATCGCGGTAATAATAGATAGAAACGTTAGGTTCACGCTTATAATCGGCCGGTGCAATCGTATAGCCGTTTACAGGCGCTATCAGCGATGAGCATAAAAAATGGTTATCACGGGCATAGATCAATTCATTAATATAAAGATAGCCACGAATAATATTCAACATTCGCTTTTGATGGGCTGGAGTGCAAACTTGCCCCTGATAGCGTTCAGCTGCATCGCTCACTAAATCTGCCTGGCGAATGACCAGCTCGGATTTATCCAGTGCCAGTTGAGCAAAGGTTCGGAGCTGATTATTCACTTCTGATTTTGCCCAAAGGAAGGCAATCCATAGCGAAAGAATGATGGGAAAGAGAACTAAAAAGATAATGCCCGGCAACGCCAGTAATTGGTGTCGTGCACGATGACTCATTGCTATCAATTTCCTGCCTGTTTATACCCGGCCATTGTAAGGTGAAAACCCTGGGTACCGACGTCTTTAGATAAATCTTACGGTATAAATAGCACTTTTGCCTGATTTGAAATTGATACCTTTCTAATCGTCACCTGGATGAAAATAATTCATTGATATTCAAAATTAATTTCCTACAGGAATGCAGAGGCGGCGGGAAGATATGCCCTTAATGCCACTGAAAAACCACATAATCTGTACAGCAATAAAAGTCACGGCCTAATATGGCTAACAAACAATCAATTGTGATATATTTCACAAAATTAATGAAACAAACAGAGTGTTTCATTTTTGTGTTCTGCAAGCCCCGCGATAGCCAGAGTGTACCACGCCTCCCGTGAACAACGCCGCGCTGTCCAGGGCATCGGCTCTTTTCAGAGGAATTGTTTGATGGCTACCCTCACCACTGGCGTGGTTCTTCTTCGCTGGCAACTTCTTAGTGCCGTAATGATGTTTCTGGCCAGCACACTCAACATCCGTTTTCGTCGGTCTGATTATGTCGGGCTTGCGGTGATCAGCAGCGGTCTGGGCGTTGTTTCCGCCTGTTGGTTCGCAATGGGGTTGCTTGGCATCACAATGGCGGACATCACCGCTATCTGGCACAACATCGAGTCGGTGATGATAGAAGAGATGAATCAGACACCGCCACAATGGCCAATGATTTTGACCTGATACGTAGAAGCCTCCATAACGGAGGCTTCTTTTTTATGGCTGGCAGATGCTTTAATCATCCACCTTAAAACAATATAACCTATTGTTTTAATGACAAATCAGAACGGAATGTCATCATCAAAGTCCATCGGCGGCTCGTTAGACGGCGCTGCCGGAGCGGACTGCTGCGGGCGAGACTGCGCGCCGCCGCTGAACTGATTGCCACCCTGCGGCTGCTGAGGCTGACCACCACCGATATTACCACCTGCCGGAGCGCCACCACCCTGACGACCACCCAGCATCTGCATGGTGCCGCCAACGTTCACCACGACTTCTGTGGTGTAGCGATCCTGACCGGATTGATCGGTCCATTTACGGGTACGCAGCTGACCTTCGATATAAACCTGAGAACCTTTACGCAGATATTCGCTGGCCACTTCTGCCAGTTTGCCGAACAGCACAACGCGGTGCCATTCAGTCTGTTCTTTCATCTCGCCGGTCGCTTTATCACGCCAGGATTCGGAAGTAGCCAGCGTAATGTTGGCAACTGCGCCACCATTTGGCATGTAGCGTACTTCCGGGTCCTGACCCAGATTACCAACGAGAATAACCTTGTTTACGCCTCTGCTGGCCATGTTCGTGTCTCCTGAAAAAAATCGTTCTGAATAAGTGTAAACGCGCGATTGTACCATTACCAATAGCGCTTTTACTATGTTGTGACCTCGGTTCCGGGAAACAAACCTGGCCAGACATTGTTACACAACACTCCGGATAATGCATTCCAATACTGTATATTCATTCAGGTCAATTTGTGTCATAATTAACCGTTTGTGATCGCCGGTAGCACCATGCCACCGGGCAAAAAAGCGTTTAATCCGGGAAAGGTGAATGGATAAGATCGAAGTTCGGGGCGCCCGCACCCATAATCTCAAAAACATCAACCTCGTTATCCCCCGCGACAAGCTCATTGTCGTGACCGGGCTTTCGGGTTCTGGCAAATCCTCGCTCGCTTTCGACACCTTATATGCCGAAGGGCAGCGCCGTTACGTTGAATCCCTTTCCGCCTATGCGCGGCAGTTTCTGTCACTGATGGAAAAGCCGGACGTCGATCATATTGAGGGGCTTTCTCCTGCCATCTCAATTGAGCAGAAATCGACGTCTCATAACCCGCGTTCTACGGTGGGGACAATCACCGAAATCCACGACTATTTGCGTTTGTTGTTCGCCCGCGTCGGCGAACCGCGCTGTCCGGACCACGACGTCCCGCTGGCGGCGCAAACCGTCAGCCAGATGGTGGATAACGTGCTGTCGCAGCCGGAAGGCAAGCGTCTGATGCTACTCGCGCCAATCATTAAAGAGCGCAAAGGCGAACACACCAAAACGCTGGAGAACCTAGCAAGCCAGGGTTACATCCGTGCTCGTATTGATGGCGAAGTCTGCGATCTTTCCGATCCGCCGAAACTGGAACTGCAAAAGAAACACACTATTGAAGTGGTGGTTGATCGCTTCAAGGTGCGTGACGATCTTACCCAACGTCTTGCGGAGTCGTTTGAAACCGCGCTGGAGCTTTCCGGTGGTACAGCGGTAGTGGCGGATATGGATGACCCGAAAGCGGAAGAGCTGCTGTTCTCCGCCAACTTCGCCTGCCCAATTTGCGGCTACAGTATGCGTGAACTGGAGCCACGACTGTTTTCGTTTAACAACCCGGCAGGTGCCTGCCCAACCTGTGACGGCCTTGGCGTACAGCAATATTTCGATCCTGACCGCGTGATCCAAAACCCCGAGCTGTCACTGGCTGGCGGTGCGATCCGTGGCTGGGATCGCCGCAACTTCTATTACTTCCAGATGCTGAAATCGCTGGCAGATCACTATAAGTTCGACGTCGAAGCGCCGTGGGGCAGCCTGAGCGCGAACGTGCATAAAGTGGTGTTGTACGGTTCTGGCAAAGAAAACATTGAATTCAAATACATGAACGATCGTGGCGATACCTCCATCCGTCGTCATCCGTTCGAAGGCGTGCTGCACAATATGGAGCGCCGTTATAAAGAGACAGAATCCAGTGCGGTACGTGAAGAATTAGCCAAGTTTATCAGCAATCGCCCATGCGCCAGCTGCGAAGGGACGCGTCTGCGTCGGGAAGCGCGCCACGTTTATGTCGAGAATACGCCGCTGCCTGCTATCTCCGACATGAGCATCGGTCATGCGATGGAATTCTTCAACAATCTCAAACTAGCTGGTCAGCGGGCGAAGATTGCAGAAAAAATCCTTAAAGAGATCGGCGATCGTCTGAAATTCCTCGTTAACGTCGGCCTGAATTACCTGACACTTTCCCGCTCGGCAGAAACACTTTCCGGCGGTGAAGCCCAGCGTATCCGTCTGGCGAGCCAGATTGGTGCGGGCCTGGTTGGCGTTATGTATGTACTGGACGAGCCGTCTATCGGCCTGCACCAGCGCGATAACGAGCGCCTGTTGGGTACGCTTATCCATCTGCGCGATCTCGGTAATACCGTGATTGTGGTGGAGCATGACGAAGACGCAATTCGCGCCGCTGACCATGTGATCGATATCGGTCCTGGTGCGGGTGTTCACGGCGGTGAAGTGGTCGCAGAAGGTCCGCTGGAAGCGATCATGGCGGTGCCTGAATCGTTGACCGGGCAGTACATGAGCGGTAAACGCAAGATTGAAGTGCCGAAGAAACGCGTTCCGGCGAATCCAGAAAAAGTGCTGAAGCTGACAGGTGCACGCGGCAACAACCTGAAGGACGTGACGCTCACGCTGCCAGTCGGTCTGTTTACCTGCATCACAGGGGTTTCAGGTTCCGGTAAATCGACGCTGATTAACGACACACTGTTCCCGATTGCCCAACGCCAGTTGAATGGTGCGACCATCGCCGAACCGGCACCGTATCGCGATATTCAGGGGCTGGAGCATTTCGATAAAGTGATCGATATCGACCAAAGCCCAATTGGTCGTACTCCACGTTCTAACCCGGCGACCTATACCGGCGTGTTTACACCTGTGCGCGAACTGTTTGCGGGCGTACCGGAATCCCGTGCGCGTGGTTATACGCCAGGACGTTTCAGCTTTAACGTCCGTGGCGGGCGCTGCGAAGCCTGTCAGGGCGACGGTGTGATCAAAGTGGAGATGCACTTCCTGCCGGATATCTACGTGCCGTGCGATCAGTGCAAAGGTAAACGCTATAACCGTGAAACACTGGAAATTAAGTACAAAGGCAAAACCATCCACGAAGTGCTGGATATGACCATCGAAGAGGCGCGTGAGTTCTTTGATGCGGTGCCAGCTCTGGCGCGTAAGCTGCAAACGTTGATGGACGTTGGTCTGACGTACATTCGCCTGGGGCAGTCCGCAACCACACTTTCTGGTGGTGAAGCCCAGCGCGTGAAGCTGGCGCGTGAGCTGTCAAAACGTGGCACCGGGCAGACGCTGTATATTCTCGACGAGCCGACCACCGGTCTGCACTTCGCCGATATTCAGCAACTCCTCGACGTGCTGCATAAACTGCGCGATCAGGGCAATACCATTGTGGTGATTGAGCACAATCTCGACGTGATCAAAACCGCTGACTGGATTGTCGACCTGGGACCAGAAGGCGGCAGTGGCGGCGGCGAAATCCTCGTCTCCGGTACGCCAGAAACCGTCGCGGAGTGCGAAGCTTCGCATACGGCACGCTTCCTCAAGCCGATGCTGTAATCGTTAAGGCCGCTTTCTGAGCGGCCTTTTCCTTTCAGAGTTGTACCAGCAATTTACGCTTTTCTTCCGGTAGTAAATTCACTGCCTGCTGATAAGACGCATCCACCAGATAATAGATTTGCGAATCCGGCAGCGAACCGTCGAGATACACGGTGCTCCAGTGCGCTTTATTCAGATGGCGGCTAGGACGCACATCGCTGTGCTGCTGACGTAGCAGCTCCGCCAGCTCCGGGCTGGTTTTCAGCGAAACAGCTGGGCGATTTTCTACTTCTTTCACCATCGCAAACAGCACATCTTCCACTTTGATCTGCGTCGCTTTCCAGTCGTTATGCACGCTCTGTTCTGCGCCTGGTTTTGCCATGCAATATTGTAGCAACTCCGAAATGGTCATTTTTTACTCCCCTTGTAGTGTCGCGATGATGCGACGCGATCCGCCGTGGATGCGATGTTCCCCCAGCCAGATGCCTTGCCAGGTGCCGGTCTGAATACGCCCTTTATGTAACGGCAATACAAGCGATGTTCCCTGCATTGAGGATTTGATATGAGAAGGCATATCGTCTGCTCCCTCATAGTCATGCTCATAATTTCCGTTGTCGGGAACGGTGCGGAGGAAAAAACGCTCCATGTCGTGGCGTACGGTGGGATCGCAGTTCTCATTAAGTGTCAGAGAGGCGGAGGTATGTTGCAGCAACAGATGCAGTAAGCCGATGTTAACGCGCGGCATATCAGCCAGCTGATTCAGAATTTCATCCGTTACCAGATGAAACCCACGAGATTTGGCGCTAAGCGTGAGCGTCTTTTGATACCACATGTGCTGCTCCTTGATAAAACTCTCTTAATCAGTTTGCAGCAAGACAGCGAAAGGATAAAGGTGTGATTAAAAAAACAGCATTCGGGAGAGCATCACGCTCTCCCGCTCTGTCAGTATTCTGAATTGACGATCACCTCTTCACCAAACGCACCCGCTTGTGGCAAGGGTTTGTAGGTAGAGTTGGAGGCGCGCAGAATGCGGATACCACGAGCGCCGACATCGCGTGCGGCGGTAATATCATTATCAGAATCGCCATAAAAAATTCGGATATTTTTATCCTGCAGCCATTGCGATTTTGTATTTTGCCCTGGTTTATCGCCCGCAAAGATCACCGGATTCATGTTGGTGGCAGGAATATGAAAATTATCCGCCAGCGTTTTTGAAACCGTTTCTGTTTTCGTCGGACTACGACCAGTCACAAAGAAGATCGCGTCACCGCGGCGTACATGCATATCAATCAGCTGGCGAGCGACCTCTTTTGGAATGCTGAATTCATCCCAGCCATTGTTCATTTTTTCCCAGAACACAGGATTTTTCAGATAATCTTCGCTTTCTGGCGAGAAGTTTTTTTTGCCGCGCCAGAAGCCCGGGCTGGAAAAAAGTACCGTGTCATCGATATCAAACCCCACCGCCATTGGCGGACGCCCTGCGAGGCTATTTTCAATTTGTGCGACCGAAACCCAATGAATTGGTGCCTGTTCAGCAAGCCTGGCAACGTTAGTACCAGGGTTAAGCGGTGAAGGAGATGAGGCCAGGGCAACAGCGGAACTGTTTAGAGCGAACAATAAGCAAACGGCACTGATTGCCTGTGTGATCTTGCGCATATTTTTCCCTAAATAGTCAGTATGTTGAAACTTTTTATTGTGAGATTTGTTGCAAAAACCATCTGACCATAACGCCAGCTGCAGGGAAAAGGAAGGATTATCTGCGGTTTTTGTGATGAAAAGCAGGATGATTATATTTAACCCAGTAAATACGTTCCTGTCTTTTTTTGTATAAAAAATGTTTATTACTCGATGTAAGGATACATTAATTTTACGTTTATTATGATGAATCCTCTGCAAATGAGCGAAATTTGATAGAACATTTATCTGCTGTACGATTTAATGAACTTAATGATACAGCATTACAAAAACAATCGAAGTTTATAAAGATGATTCCTGATTGACCAGAACCCTATCCTACAATGGTGATTAATTTTATTACTCGCGATGGAGATGATGATATGAATATATCATATATGAATAGCAACAAAACGACATCTTTACCTGTTGAGCTAGATGCACTAAATAATAAAGATATCTCTTATGCCAAAGATTTTTCTTATGTCAAAGATTTCTTTTTATACATAGAAACACAGTTAAAAATTGCAAAAGATTTTTGTAGACCTGGAGAAGAAGTATCAAGTTCTATTGCAAGTAAAGTTTTTCACGCATTTATTGATTTAGTTAACAAAATCAGGGGTAAGAAAGACTTTATGTATATTTGCACGCTTTGCTGTTTTGCCGAGGAGGTTAAAGGTGATTATTCTCATTACAGGACCTTTTTATTTGATATTGGTAATCAATATAAGGTTAAACTTACACAAAGCGGAAAAAAAGAGTTCTCTTTAACATTAGAATTTAACGATACTATAATTGAATCTCAGAAAGTCACAGGCAATAAGGCAAAGCATATTCTTGAGGATATAGAAATATTCTATCGTAACAAACCCGATACTTATTATTAAATTTAATAATGGTTAGATGTGCAGAAATTATTACTCCACACGAAAAAATAGGGAAAGGAAGATAATGACTCCAACTTACTGATAGTGTTTTATGTTCAGATAATGCCCGATGACCTTGTCATGCAGCTCCACCGATTTTGAGAACGACAGTGACTTCCGTCCCAGCCTTGCCAGATGTTGTCTCAGATTCAGATTATGTCGCTCAATGCGCTGAGTGTAACGCTTGCTGATAACGTGCAGCTTTCCCTTCAGGCGTGATTCATACAGCGGCCAGCCATCCGTCATCCATACCACGACCTCAAAGGCCGACAGCAGGCTCAGAAGACGCTCCAGTGTGGCCAGAGTGCGTTCACCGAAGACGTGCGCCACAACCGTCCTCCGTATCCTGTCATACGCGTAAAACAGCCAGCGCTGACGTGATTTAG
>NZ_MDGW01000085.1:0-8337 GCF_001712525.1 Shigella sp. FC1661 | reverse complement strand
TTTCTGGTGCGTACCGGGTTGAGAAGCGGTGTAAGTGAACTGCAGTTGCCATGTTTTACGGCAGTGAGAGCAGAGATAGCGCTGATGTCCGGCAGTGCTTTTGCCGTTACGCACCACCCCGTCAGTAGCTGAACAGGAGGGACAGCTGATAGAAACAGAAGCCACTGGAGCACCTCAAAAACACCATCATACACTAAATCAGTAAGTTGGCAGCATCACCCGCATATTGTGTTAAATCGACATCTTTAATTTGTAGTGTCGGCGCTTGCTCATTCAGCATTAATGTTCTGGCGGCATGGCGAAATGCGCGATCCTGCATGCAATCACTGATATGGGCGAATCCTGAAAGGTAACCCAGATAAGCGAGAAAAGAGTGGCTGCCATTAAGCATACGCAGTTTCATCTCTTCCCATGGCAGGATACATTCACCATTTGTACACCTGCGACTTCCCAGGCAGGACGCCCAGCGACGAAGTTATCTTCCACCACCCACTGGATAAACGGTTCGCAGCTAATCGCGCAGGGATCATTTACCCCCAGATGCTGGCTGATTTCTGCCAGTGATTCGTCGGTTGCAGCCGGAACAATGCGGTCGACCATGGTTCCCGGAAAACTGACGTGTTCTTTTATCCACCCGGCGAGTTCTGGCGAACGTTTTTCTGCCATTCCCAGCACCGCGTTTTTCACCACATGGCCATTGTCGGGAATATTGTCGCAGGAGAGCACGGTAAACGGTGTAAGGCCGCGCTCACGGCGGCGTTTCAGTGCTTCGACGAGAATACCCGGTGCGGAGTGAGGTTCTTCAGGGGTTTGTAGATCGTGAATAATCCGCGGATTACTGGTGTCGAGTGCACCGGTGGCCGGGTCAATACAATAGCCTTTTTCGGTAATCGTCAGGGAAACAATTGTCACCTGTGGCTCGCAAAATTTCTCAATAATTGCCGCTAAGGAATCCAGTTTTGCATTAAGGCATTCGTGAACGGCACCGACAATTATCACCTGATTGCCGTCCGCACCTTTCTCCAGCACGGTATATAAATGGTTCTGTGCGCGGAGCTGGCTCATCAGTTGATCACCGCTGAACAAGCTGATTTCACAGATCCCCCAGTCGCCGCCCTGGGCATTCAGCACACGATCGGTCAGTAACGCCTGATGAGCGCGGTGAAAGGCGCCAAAGCCAAAATGAACGATACGTGATTGCAACTGCTGGCGATCGTAGCGTGGAGCGTGTACATGATGCGGGAGCGTAACGGAGGCAATTGTCTTCATAGGAGTCACGTCTTAGTAACGATAAATTAACAATGACAGTGTAAAGTTATATGACAGCAATTGAAATTGGTCTGGATTGTTAATGCGCTGAAGTGTGAGGGCGATCAATCAACGAGTGAAAATTGAGGGCGTAAGGTGTTCAGGAAGCGCAAAATAGAAGATTGGTATAATAAATTAAAAAAGGGACAGCCTGAGCTATCCCTTTTCTGCATGCGGCTGAAGTTAGTCAGCACGCCCCATATAACGGCGTTCTTCGATATGGATACGAATTTTTTCGCCCGGGCTTAAGTATTCTGGTACCTGAATCACCAGACCAGTGCTCAATGTCGCCGGTTTGTTACGGGCGCTGGCAGATGCCCCTTTGATGCCTGGTGCGGTTTCAACGATTTCCAGATCAACGGTCTGCGGCAGCTCAAGCGCCAGCAGTTGACCGTCCCAGGTCAGCACCTGCATGTCCGGCATGCCGCCCTCTGGCATAAACAGCAACTCTTCTTCAATCTGATCTTTGGTGAAGGTATACGGGGTATAGTCTTCTTTATCCATAAAGACATATTCGTTGCCATCGACATAGGAGAAGTCAACGTAACGGCGGGTCAGCGTCACGGTGTCAACGATATCATCACCTTTGAAACGCTCTTCTACTTTCAGCCCGGTACGGACATCAGAAAAACGCATTTTGTACAGCGTAGCGGCACCGCGGGCAGTGGGCGACTGAATATCAATATCCTTAACCAGCAGCAGTTTGCCGTTGTAATTCAGTACCATACCTTTTTTAATTTCGTTCGCTCTTGGCATCGAAAAATTCCTGTAGTCGAAAATGTCAAAAATATCGCGACAAAGTACTCGCGACGGGCCTTTCGGGCAAGTGGTATTCGCACTTTTGCTGGTGCAAAAAAGGTGGTACTGTGCGCGCTCATCAATCCGGTGGTTAACCTTAAGAGAACAACGTATGGAATGCCGTCCGGGTTGCGGGGCGTGTTGCACTGCCCCTTCAATTTTCAGCCCTATTCCCGGTATGCCAGATGGCAAGCCCGCCAATACGCCCTGCATTCAGCTTGATGAACAGCAACGCTGTAAAATTTTCACCTCGCCACTGCGACCGAAAGTCTGTGCAGGCTTACAAGCCAGCGCTGAAATGTGCGGTAACTCGCGTCAGCAGGCCATGACCTAGCTTATCGATCTGGAAATGCTGACCGCGTCTTAAACATCTTTAATCCGCAGTAAGCAAAACAGAGTGGCGATAATCATCACCATCGCAAACCAGAACACAGCGTGATAATTCCAGATCTCGGCGACGATGCCCGCCACTGATCCTGCGATGATCCAGCCCACGCGCGACGTGTTGGTATAGAGCGTGGTGGCTGAACCTGCCTGACCGGGCATCAAATCCTGAAAATAGAGCATCCCGATGCCGCCCAGAATGCCAATAAAAATAGCATTTAGCAGCTGCAAGCCCAACAGAATGGCAGGTGAATGCGCCATCAGCATTCCTGCGTAAAAACAGACGCCACCCACGGCAGCAACGCGCATTAAGAAACGCTTACCCAGACGTTTGGCGAAATATCCGGCAATCAACATCGTCGGGATTTCCAGCCCGGCGGCGGTCCCCATCATCACACCGGCCAGTTTCTCGGGAAGATGCAGTTCGTTGATAATAAATAGCGGCATGTTGATGATGTACAGGCTGTTCGAGCCCCACATCAATGTACAAATGACAAACAGCAGTAGCGTATCGCGACGGTTACGGCGCGGCGCTTCAACCGTGCCGGTCGCCAGCGGAAGCTCTTTTTGCATCGACGGTAAAAACAGCCACACCATCACGCCGCAAACAATAAACGCTACCGCTGCGCTCAGATACATTACCGTAAAGCTGAAACCCATCGCTAACGCATAAGCCAGCGGTGGGCCAATGACCCATGCCAGTGAAACCTGAGCGCGTAAAAAAGAGCTGAACATCACCGCCTCACGTCCGGTTTTGTCGGCATGTTCACGGGCAAGGGCAAACATTTGCGGGTTAGCGGTCGAGCCAAAGCTGCTAAGAAAGACGCCAACGAATAGCAAAACAAAGTAGTTGCGATTCCAGGCAAAAAGGGTGCAGGCCAGCACGCCTAACAGGCAGCAAAAGACAATCAGCGATTTGCGATCGCCGCGCTTATCAGAGCGCCCAGCGAGAAACTGACTTACCAGAATCCCAATGACAGCGCTGCCGGTAAAGAAGAATCCCACCATCGCCGGACGGGCATGTACTTCATCGGTAAGGAAAATACTGAGTGTCGGGGTTTGCAGAGCACCCGCAATACCGGTGAGAAAGGCAACGATTAAAAACGCCGTCGAGGTCAGGTCAAACGATTTCGCGCTGGAGACTGCGGGGGAGTTATGCATGCAGGTCTATCACTGGAAGAGGAAGACGCGGAGTTTACGCTGCTTGTCAGAAAATAAACAGACAGCGAAATCAAAAGCGCCACGAATAATCAAAATGCCATTTCACTGTTGCTGATTGGCTGCTGACGCTGCTGAAATGAAATTGCTGATAACGGATTTTCCCATCAGCAATTAGGAAAAATGACAAAAAAATGTGCAGCACATCAAACTTTTGCTCATAACTTTACGGCTTTCCTTGCGTGCTGAAACAGAAGTATTATGCTTTCTTGAAACGTTTCAGCGCGATCTTGTCTTTAACCCTAAGCCAGGTTGGCGCTTTTTTTCTCATAGAGGCTGAATCGTTTCAATTCAGCAAGAGAGGAGAACTATGTTCCAGTTATCCGTACAGGACATCCATCCGGGCGAAAAGGCCGGAGACAAAGAAGAGGCGATTCGCCAGGTCGCTGCGGCGCTGGTGCAGGCCGGTAATGTAGCAGAAGGCTACGTCAATGGCATGCTGGCGCGCGAACAGCAAACCTCAACGTTCCTCGGCAATGGTATTGCTATTCCACACGGCACTACCGACACCCGCGATCAGGTGCTGAAAACCGGCGTTCAGGTATTTCAGTTCCCGGAAGGCGTCACCTGGGGTGATGGTCAGGTAGCGTACGTGGCAATCGGTATTGCTGCCAGCTCGGATGAACATCTGGGCCTGCTACGCCAGCTGACCCACGTACTGAGCGATGATTCCGTTGCTGAACAACTGAAGTCAGCAACAACAGCAGAAGAACTTCGCGCATTACTGATGGGCGAAAAGCAGAGTGAGCAGCTGAAGCTCGACAACGAAATGCTGACGCTGGATATCGTCGCCAGCGATCTGCTGACTCTTCAGGCGCTGAACGCTGCGCGTCTGAAAGAGGCGGGGGCAGTTGACGCCACTTTCGTCACCAAAGCCATCAATGAACAACCGCTGAATCTCGGACAGGGTATCTGGCTGAGCGATAGCGCCGAAGGCAATCTGCGTAGCGCGATTGCGGTAAGCCGTGCGGCAAATGCTTTTGCTGTGGACGGCGAAACGGCAGCCATGCTGGTGAGTGTGGCGATGAATGACGATCAGCCCATCGCGGTTCTTAAGCGTCTCGCTGATTTATTGCTCGACAATAAAGCTGACCGCTTGCTGAAAGCAGATGCGGCAACGTTGCTGGCGCTGCTGACCAGCGATGATGCGCCGACCGACGACGTGTTAAGCGCGGAGTTTGTGGTGCGCAATGAACACGGCCTGCATGCTCGTCCAGGTACCATGCTGGTCAATACCATTAAACAATTTAACAGTGATATTACCGTGACAAACCTTGATGGCACCGGCAAACCGGCAAACGGACGTAGTCTGATGAAAGTTGTGGCACTTGGCGTTAAGAAAGGTCATCGCCTACGCTTTACCGCCCAGGGTGCAGATGCTGAACAGGCGCTGAAAGCCATTGGCGACGCTATCGCTGCTGGTCTTGGGGAGGGCGCATAATGAGCAGACGTGTTGCTACGATCACCCTTAATCCGGCTTATGACCTTGTTGGTTTCTGCCCGGAAATTGAACGCGGCGAAGTGAACCTGGTGAAAACCACCGGTCTGCATGCGGCGGGTAAAGGCATCAACGTGGCCAAAGTATTAAAAGACCTGGGAATTGATGTCACCGTTGGCGGCTTCCTGGGTAAAGACAATCAGGATGGTTTTCAGCAACTGTTCAGCGAGCTGGGCATTGCCAACCGTTTCCAGGTTGTACAGGGGCGCACCCGAATTAACGTTAAGCTGACGGAAAAAGACGGCGAAGTGACCGACTTCAACTTCTCGGGTTTTGAAGTCACCCCCGCCGACTGGGAACGCTTTGTGACTGATTCTCTGAGCTGGCTCGGTCAGTTCGATATGGTCTGTGTCAGCGGAAGCTTACCGTCAGGCGTCAGCCCGGAAGCGTTCACCGACTGGATGACTCGCCTGCGTAGTCAGTGTCCTTGCATTATCTTTGATAGTAGCCGTGAAGCGTTAGTAGCAGGTTTGAAAGCGGCACCGTGGCTGGTGAAACCTAACCGCCGCGAGTTGGAAATCTGGGCAGGCCGTAAACTGCCTGAAATGAAAGATGTGATTGAAGCTGCACATGCGCTACGTGAACAAGGTATTGCGCATGTTGTTATTTCACTGGGTGCCGAAGGCGCGCTTTGGATTAATGCCTCCGGCGAATGGATCGCCAAACCACCGTCAGTCGATGTCGTAAGCACCGTTGGCGCAGGGGATTCTATGGTTGGTGGCCTGATTTATGGCTTGCTGATGCGTGAATCCAGTGAACACACACTGCGTCTGGCGACAGCTGTTGCAGCCCTGGCGGTAAGTCAAAGCAATGTGGGTATTACCGATCGTCCGCAGTTGGCCGCAATGATGGCGCGCGTCGACTTACAACCTTTTAACTGACAGCAGGAGAGGCATAATGAAAACGCTGCTGATTATTGACGCTAATCTCGGTCAGGCACGCGCCTATATGGCGAAGACCCTGCTGGGCGCGGCGGCGCGAAAAGCAAAACTGGAAATCATCGACAATCCGAACGACGCAGAAATGGCGATTGTTCTCGGTGATTCCATCCCGAATGACAGCGCGCTGAACGGTAAAAATGTCTGGCTGGGTGATATTTCCCGGGCAGTTGCGCACCCTGAGCTGTTCCTGAGTGAAGCCAAAGGCCATGCGAAACCTTACACTGCGCCGGTCGCTGCGACAGCACCGGTTGCTGCCAGCGGTCCGAAACGCGTAGTTGCGGTGACTGCTTGCCCGACTGGCGTAGCACACACCTTTATGGCGGCTGAAGCCATTGAAACCGAAGCGAAAAAACGTGGCTGGTGGGTGAAAGTTGAAACCCGTGGTTCTGTTGGCGCGGGCAATGCAATCACCCCTGAAGAAGTCGCAGCAGCGGATCTGGTGATTGTGGCGGCAGATATCGAAGTGGATCTGGCGAAATTTGCTGGTAAACCGATGTATCGTACCTCTACCGGTCTGGCGCTGAAGAAAACCGCGCAGGAACTGGATAAAGCGGTTGCTGAAGCAACGCCGTATGAACCGGCGGGCAAAGCTCAAACGGCGACCACTGAAGGTAAGAAAGAGAGTGCAGGCGCTTACCGTCACTTGCTAACAGGCGTCTCTTATATGCTGCCGATGGTCGTCGCAGGTGGTCTGTGTATCGCGCTTTCTTTTGCTTTTGGTATCGAAGCGTTTAAAGAGCCGGGTACGTTGGCAGCGGCGCTGATGCAGATTGGCGGTGGTTCAGCCTTTGCGCTGATGGTGCCGGTACTGGCAGGTTATATTGCCTTCTCCATTGCCGATCGTCCGGGCCTCACGCCGGGTCTGATTGGCGGTATGCTGGCGGTCAGCACCGGTTCTGGCTTTATTGGCGGTATAATTGCTGGCTTCCTGGCTGGTTACATTGCGAAGTTAATCAGTACGCAACTGAAACTGCCACAGAGTATGGAGGCGCTGAAACCGATCCTGATCATTCCGCTAATTTCCAGTCTGGTGGTCGGTCTGGCGATGATCTACCTGATCGGTAAACCAGTTGCTGGCATTCTCGAAGGGCTGACTCACTGGCTGCAGACCATGGGGACTGCGAATGCGGTTCTGCTGGGGGCGATCCTCGGTGGCATGATGTGTACTGACATGGGCGGTCCGGTAAACAAAGCAGCGTACGCATTCGGTGTGGGTCTGCTGAGTACTCAAACCTATGGCCCGATGGCGGCGATTATGGCGGCAGGTATGGTGCCACCGCTGGCAATGGGTCTGGCAACAATGGTGGCGCGTCGCAAATTCGACAAAGCGCAGCAGGAAGGTGGCAAAGCCGCTCTGGTATTGGGACTGTGCTTCATTTCGGAAGGTGCAATTCCGTTTGCTGCTCGTGATCCGATGCGTGTGCTGCCGTGCTGTATCGTGGGTGGGGCGCTGACTGGCGCAATCTCAATGGCGATTGGTGCGAAACTGATGGCACCGCACGGTGGTCTGTTTGTTCTGCTGATCCCTGGCGCTATTACGCCGGTACTGGGTTACCTGGTAGCAATTATTGCCGGTACGCTGGTGGCGGGTTTGGCCTATGCCTTCCTGAAACGTCCGGAAGTGGACGCAGTAGCGAAAGCAGCGTAATAAAAGGTGTGTTACAGGGCAGAAATTTCCTGCCCTGTAACATTTGATGAGCGCAAAGAGAATGACCGGTTTGTGAATGTAATTTTATGAATTTAAATGGTTTTATCTTTCAGTAGAAACTTGAAACGTTCATCAAACACTAAGGTTATTTCCTCAAGGGCAGATTATTTTCTGCCTTTTTTATTGTTCCCGTTCTGTGCATCCCGTCACAAATTCCTCGCTTTTGTAATTCAGGCATTTAATCGCATTTTGTGAGCCTGCTCAAATCTGCCCATTTTGCCTCTCTGGCGGTAATTTACTTTACGTAAAACATGCATGCTATGAGCACATGTTTAAATATGAACACATGTTTAAACCGTCTTTGCAGTATCTATATTCTTGTGGATTGACAGGGTTGGTAATTTTTTACCAGAGGATGTGCTATGCGCGAAAAGGAGGTGATGCTGCCAACTTACTGATTTAGTGTATGATGGTGTTTTTGAGGTGCTCCAGTGGCTTCTGTTTCTATCAGCTGTCCCTCCTGTTCAGCTACTGACGGGGTG
>NZ_MDGW01000084.1:0-8374 GCF_001712525.1 Shigella sp. FC1661 | reverse complement strand
GTCGGGGCTAAATCGCGCAGCGCTGGCTGTTTTACGCGTATGACAGGCTCCGGAAGACGGTTGTTGCGCACGTATTCGGTGAACGCACTATGGCGACGCTGGGGCGTCTTATGAGCTTGCTGTCACCCTTTGACGTGGTGATATGGATGACGGATGGCTGGCCACTGTATGAATCCCGCCTGAAGGGAAAGCTGCACGTAATCAGCAAGCGATATACGCAGCGAATTGAGCGGCATAACCTGAATCTGAGGCAGCACCTGGCACGGCTGGGACGGAAGTCGCTGTCGTTCTCAAAATCGGTGGAGCTGCATGACAAAGTCATCGGGCATTATCTGAACATAAAACACTATCAATAAGTTGGAGTCATTACCCATCCTGGCAACATATTTCCTCCACATCCACTGTCTAAAAATCATGATGGTTTATTCAGGATATTCATTCCTTAAATGTTTCCAGCAAATTAATAGATTAAGCGAATAAATTATCCTTAGCATTCACTTTCATATCAGCATACTCCTGCTGCACAACAACTCCACTGCATGTGTCAGAAGGTTAGCATCAAATGATAACCTGGTGAAATAGCCTGGAGACATTTAAAATATCTACATTAAGTTGTTAGGAATACTTAATGAAAAACAGAAATCACATTCATTTAATTTATAATTAAATGATATCCCTTCCCGCAGAATGAAAAATCACACAACCAATATTTATTCAATGAAATCTGATGGTTTTAACTTGTTAACATTAAAAAACGTGCCCGGTTATCTATTATCCTGATTCGTAAAGGCCAAACAATAAATTCATTATAGTGATAATATTCATGTGATAGTTTGTTTGCGGCGAGAGATAATTCGCTTTTTATCACCGAGCTTGTCCCGATAACCAGGATTAATCAGCGCAATTTTGATCTTAACCTACCGCAAAACAACCGTGCTTCATGATACAAATGGATTCTCATTATCTGAACAATACGCAGCACGTCTATGACAAAGGGCGAGTTATGCAAACTGAGCAACAGCGAGCCGTAACACGGCTTTGTATCCAGTGTGGATTATTTCTTTTGCAACATGGTGCGGAAAGCGCGTTGGTTGATGAGCTTTCCTCACGACTGGGTCGGGCGTTGGGGATGGACAGCGTCGAAAGTTCTATCTCTTCGAACGCCATAGTGCTGACAACCATTAAAGATGGGCAATGCCTGACATCGACACGTAAAAATCACGATCGCGGCATTAATATGCATGTGGTGACTGAAGTCCAGCACATTGTGATTCTGGCGGAGCACCATCTGCTGGATTACAAAGGCGTAGAGAAACGATTTAGCCAAATTCAGCCATTACGTTACCCAAGATGGCTGGTAGCCTTAATGGTTGGCCTTTCTTGCGCCTGTTTCTGCAAACTCAATAAAGGTGGCTGGGATGGTGCCGTCATCACCTTCTTTGCCAGTACGGCCGCGATGTATATCCGCCAGCTGCTGGCACAACGTCATCTTCATCCGCAGATCAACTTTTGCCTCACCGCTTTCGCCGCCACCACCATTTCCGGATTGCTTTTGCAACTTCCCACTTTCAGCAATACACCCACTATCGCGATGGCCGCCAGCGTTCTGCTGCTGGTGCCGGGGTTTCCGTTGATTAATGCCGTCGCCGATATGTTTAAAGGCCACATCAATACCGGACTGGCACGCTGGGCGATCGCCAGTCTGCTGACACTGGCTACCTGCGTCGGCGTGGTGATGGCACTGACGATTTGGGGGCTACGCGGATGGGTGTGATCGAGTTTCTGTTTGCATTGGCGCAGGATATGATCCTCGCCGCCATTCCAGCGGTCGGCTTTGCGATGGTGTTCAACGTTCCCGTTCGGGCATTACGCTGGTGTGCGCTGCTTGGCGCGATTGGTCATGGTTCACGAATGATCTTAATGACCAGCGGGCTGAATATTGAGTGGTCAACCTTTATGGCCTCCATGCTGGTCGGCACCATTGGTATTCAATGGTCGCGCTGGTATCTGGCGCATCCGAAAGTGTTTACCGTGGCGGCTGTTATCCCTATGTTCCCGGGCATATCGGCTTATACCGCAATGATTTCGGCGGTAAAAATCAGCCAGTTAGGTTACAGCGAACCGTTGATGATTACCCTGTTAACCAACTTTCTTACAGCTTCATCGATTGTTGGTGCGTTATCCATCGGTCTTTCCATTCCTGGATTATGGTTGTACCGCAAGCGCCCTCGCGTATAAAATTGCCTCGCTTAAAGCACACGGATGAGAGACAGCCTCCTCTCCTCCGTGTGTTACTATAAAAGTTATCTCCCTTCTCGTTCATCGTTCCATATTTGAGAAACAGTATGTCTTCCAGAGTTTTGACCCCGGACGTCGTTGGTATTGACGCCCTGGTACACGATCACCAAACCGTTCTGGCAAAAGCTGAAGGCGGTGTGGTTGCCGTATTTGCTAACAATGCCCCGGCGTTTTATGCCGTCACGCCTGCACGCCTGGCTGAACTGCTGGCGCTGGAAGAAAAGCTGGCGCGTCCGGGAAGCGATGTCGCTCTGGACGATCAACTCTATCAGGAACCGCAAGCCGCTCCCGTTGCTGTACCCATGGGGAAATTCGCCATGTATCCGGACTGGCAACCCGATGCCGATTTTATCCGCCTGGCGGCGCTATGGGGTGTGGCACTAAGAGAGCCGGTGACCACCGAAGAACTGGCCTCATTCATTGCCTACTGGCAGGCGGAAGGTAAAGTCTTTCACCATGTGCAGTGGCAACAAAAACTGGCGCGCAGCCTGCAAATCGGTCGTGCCAGCAACGGCGGACTGCCGAAACGAGATGTGAATACGGTCAGCGAACCTGACAGTCAAATTCCACCAGGATTCAGAGGGTAACGATGAAAAACGTTGGCGACCTGATGCAACGCCTGCAAAAAATGATGCCTGCCCATATCAAACCTGCATTCAAAACGGGTGAAGAACTACTGGCCTGGCAGAAAGAACAAGGAGCGATCCGCTCCGCCGCTCTCGAACGTGAAAATCGGGCGATGAAAATGCAGCGCACCTTTAACCGCTCCGGTATTCGGCCACTGCATCAGAACTGCTCCTTTGAGAACTATCGCGTTGAGTGTGAAGGGCAGATGAATGCGTTAAGCAAAGCGCGCCAGTACGTCGAAGAGTTTGACGGCAACATCGCCAGCTTCATCTTTTCTGGTAAGCCAGGAACCGGCAAAAACCATCTGGCGGCGGCAATCTGCAACGAGCTGCTGCTACGCGGTAAATCCGTATTGATCATCACCGTGGCCGATATTATGTCGGCGATGAAAGATACCTTCAGGAATAGCGGTACCAGTGAAGAACAACTGCTTAACGATCTGAGCAACGTTGATCTGCTGGTGATCGATGAGATCGGCGTGCAGACCGAATCGAAATACGAAAAAGTGATCATCAACCAGATCGTCGATCGCCGCTCTTCTTCCAAACGCCCAACCGGGATGCTGACCAACAGTAATATGGAAGAGATGACCAAGTTGCTGGGCGAACGCGTGATGGACCGTATGCGCCTGGGTAACAGTTTGTGGGTGATCTTCAACTGGGATAGCTACCGTAGCCGGGTAACAGGTAAAGAGTATTAATCCCCGTTTCTGGCGGTATACTGCGACACAATTCCACCTTGAGTAATGATGATGAAAACTGTTAAACATCTTCTGTGCTGTGCCATTGCCGCCAGCGCATTAATTTCCACCGGGGTGCATGCTGCGTCCTGGAAAGATGCGCTCTCCAGCGCCGCCAGCGAACTTGGCAACCAAAACAGCACGACACAGGAAGGCGGTTGGTCGCTCGCGTCATTAACTAACTTGCTTAGCAGCGGGAACCAGGCCTTAAGCGCAGATAACATGAACAACGCCGCAGGCATTCTGCAATACTGCGCGAAGCAAAAGCTGGCGTCGGTAACCGATGCCGAAAACATCAAGAACCAGGTGCTGGAAAAGCTGGGCCTGAACAGTGAAGAGCAAAAAGAAGACACCAACTATCTGGATGGCATTCAGGGTTTGCTGAAAACCAAAGATGGTCAGCAACTCAATCTGGATAACATCGGAACGACTCCGCTGGCAGAAAAGGTGAAAACCAAAGCCTGCGATCTGGTGTTAAAGCAGGGGCTGAACTTCATTTCCTGAACCGCGAAACGCCGCGTTTTAGCTGTTACCCGGCTGACGCGGCTCTCTCCTGCCCTTTTCCCTGCTTCTGGACGATTTTCCCCCTGTTACACGGGAAGCGACCGCGATCAAAAAAGTCTGTTTATAAACTAATTCCTAACAACATCGCATTTTTTTGACACTAGAATTGCAGCAATATGGCGACGCCATTACATTGTTCTTCTCAAAAAGCTTAAACGTTGGCTAAACGGCCCGGTTTAGTGAGGATCGCCCGTTGTCAGAACTACTCTCTTTCGCCCTTTTTCTCGCCTCTGTGCTGATTTACGCATGGAAAGCGGGACGTAACACCTGGTGGTTTGCAGCCACATTAACGGTGCTGGGGCTATTTGTCGTTTTAAATATCACCCTGTTTGCCAGCGACTATTTTACTGGCGATGGTATTAACGACGCGGTTCTCTATACCTTAACCAACAGCCTGACCGGTGCTGGCGTCAGCAAATACATCCTGCCGGGTATCGGCATTGTGCTGGGGCTGACAGCGGTGTTCGGTGCGCTGGGCTGGATCCTGCGCCATCGTCGCCATCATCCGCACCATTTTGGTTACAGCCTGCTGGCGCTCTTACTGGCGCTGGGTTCGGTGGACGCCAGCCCGGCATTTCGTCAGATAACGGAACTGGTGAAATCCCAGTCACGCGATGGCGACCCGGACTTTGCGGCTTATTATAAAGAGCCGTCGAAAACTATCCCTGACCCGAAACTCAACCTGGTTTATATCTACGGCGAAAGTCTCGAGCGGACCTATTTTGATAACGAAGCTTTCCCGGATCTCACGCCTGAACTGGGCGCGTTGAAAAATGAAGGCCTGGATTTCAGCCACACGCAGCAGCTGCCAGGAACGGATTACACGATTGCGGGCATGGTGGCTTCTCAGTGCGGCATACCGCTGTTTGCCCCCTTTGAAGGCAACGCCTCCGCCTCTGTCTCCAGCTTCTTCCCGCAGAACATCTGTCTGGGCGATATCCTGAAAAACTCGGGTTATCAGAACTATTTCGTGCAGGGCGCGAATCTGCGTTTTGCCGGTAAAGATGTGTTCCTGAAGTCGCATGGCTTCGACCACTTATACGGCTCAGAAGAGCTGAAAAGCGTGGTGGCCGACCCGCACTATCGCAACGACTGGGGATTCTACGACGATACCGTTCTCGATGAAGCGTGGAAAAAGTTTGAAGAGCTTTCCCGCTCAGGTCAGCGATTCTCACTGTTTACCCTGACAGTCGATACCCATCACCCGGATGGTTTTATCTCGCGTACCTGTAACCGCAAAAAATATGATTTTGACGGTAAGCCAAACCAGTCATTCAGCGCGGTAAGTTGCAGCCAGGAGAATATCGCGGCGTTTATCAACAAAATCAAAGCGTCACCGTGGTTTAAAGATACCGTCATCGTCGTCTCTTCTGACCATTTAGCGATGAACAACACGGCGTGGAAATACCTCAATAAGCAGGATCGCAATAACCTGTTTTTTGTCATTCGTGGCGACAAGCCGCAGCAAGAGACGCTGGCAGTGAAGCGTAACACGATGGATAACGGCGCGACGGTGCTGGACATTCTCGGTGGCGATAACTATCTCGGACTTGGTCGTAGCAGTTTATCCGGGCAGTCGATGTCGGAAATCTTCCTCAATATCAAAGAGAAAACATTGGCGTGGAAGCCGGATATCATCCGCCTGTGGAAATTCCCTAAAGAGATGAAAGAGTTCACCATCGACCAGCAGAAAAACATGATTGCCTTCTCGGGTAGCCATTTCCGTTTGCCGCTGCTGTTGCGGGTTTCAGACAAACGCGTGGAACCGCTGCCGGAAAGCGAATACTCAGCACCGCTGCGTTTCCAGCTGGCCGATTTCGCTCCACGCGACAATTTCGTCTGGGTTGACCGTTGCTATAAGATGGCACAACTCTGGGCTCCGGAACTGGCACTCTCCACCGACTGGTGTGTCTCGCAAGGGCAGCTTGGCGGTCAGCAAATTGTTCAGCATGTTGACAAAACAACATGGCAGGGCAAAACGGCATTTAAAGATACGGTCATCGACATGGCGCGTTATAAAGGCAATGTCGATACGCTGAAAATTGTTGATAACGATATTCGCTACAAAGCCGACAGTTTCATCTTCAACGTCGCCGGTGCGCCAGAAGAGGTGAAACAGTTTAGTGGGATTTCCCGTCCAGAGTCGTGGGGCCGCTGGTCCAACGCGCAGCTGGGCGATGAAGTAAAAATCGAGTACAAGCATCCGCTGCCAAAGAAATTTGACCTGGTGATTACCGCCAAAGCATACGGCAATAACGCCAGCCGTCCTATTCCGGTACGCGTAGGCAATGAAGAACAAACCCTTGTGCTGGGCAATGAAGTGACCACCACCACACTGCATTTCGATAACCCAACCGATGCCGACACACTGGTAATTGTGCCGCCGGAACCTGTCTCAACCAACGAAGGGAATATCCTCGGACACTCGCCGCGTAAGCTCGGGATCGGCATGGTGGAAATTAAAGTGGTGGAACGTGAAGGATAATTCCTGACTGATGTGTAGGTCGCATAAGGTGCGACCTACACACCTTCTGCGGCCTACAAAACATCATTGAGAAACAGAAAAAAACAGCGCCCAACACTTCCCCGGACGCTGCATGGCAACTTTAATAATCTCGCCTTATCAGAAAGTAATTACACCCTTAATCAACTCACGATTGTTAATCACATCGCGCTCGTAGGTTTCTGCCAGCGTGGCGAACGGATAGCGATGGGTTAACATCATGTCAGCAGTGATTTTTCCTTCCGCCATCAGTCGACCGACTTTAGCAAAATCTTCCGGCGTGGCGTTGCGGCTACCCATCATCGTCGTTTCTTTTTTATGGAATTCCGGATCGGAGAACTGCAACTCACCTTTAAACAGGCCGACAAATACCACCGTGCCGCCGTGACGAATCAAATTCACGGTGTTATTCATCGCATGTTGATTACCTGTCGCGTCGATCACTTTCTGCGCCAGCGAACCACCAAACTGCGCCTGTAGCTGCGCGTCAAAATCTTCGGCTGACGGGTCCAGTAAAGGTAATTCCAGACGCGTTGCCACATGTTCACGGCGCGCCGGACTGGTATCCGCCACCACCACCTGTGCGCCATCGGCTTTAGCGATTGCCGCCGCGCCCAGACCGATTGGCCCCGCCCCGACCACCAGCACCTGCTCGCCGGGAGCAATGGCTGCGCGACGCACCGCATGAGCGCTAATAGCGAAAGGTTCAATCAATGCTGCCGCCTGCGGGTCAATACCGTCTGCGGGCAAAATGTTCGCCACCGGCACGCTCAAATACTCACTAAAACCGCCATCCTGATGCACGCCAATGACTGAAATTTTTTCACAGCAATTGGTACGCCCGCTTTTACACGCCGGGCATTGCTGACAGGCAACATAAGGGATCACAGCAACTTGCTGACCATTTTTAAGATCAGCAATATTTTTACCCAGCCTAACAATCTCCCCACATATTTCATGGCCTAAAACACGTGGATAACTAAAAAATGGTTGATTTCCACCCCAGGCATGAATATCGGTACCGCAAATCCCGACAGACTTAATTTTTATTAATGCTTCATTGTCACCCGGAATAGGTATCTCGCGTTGTTTCCAGACTAATTCTTTCGGCTGCTGGCAAATTAAAACATTCATCGTAGACATGATTCGGCTCTCCATTTTTTGTTGCCTTAGATATCAATGAAAATGAAAAATGGCAGCGGAACGGAAAATCTGTTTTGTGAAAACACACGCATAAAAATGTTTTAAATCGGGTTTTAATGGACTCACAAGGAGGAAAATATGAGTCGTTCACAAAATTTACGCCACAATGTGATTGGTAATGACTCCAACTTATTGATAGTGTTTTATGTTCAGATAATGCCCGATGACTTTGTCATGCAGCTCCACCGATTTTGAGAACGACAGCGACTTCCGTCCCAGCCGTGCCAGGTGCTGCCTCAGATTCAGGTTATGCCGCTCAATTCGCTGCGTATATCGCTTGCTGATTACGTGCAGCTTTCCCTTCAGGCGGGATTCATACAGTGGCCAGCCATCCGTCATCCATATCACCACGTCAAAGGGTGACAGCAAGCTCATAAGACGCCCCTGCGTCGCCATAGTGCGTTCACCGAATACGTGCGCAACAACCGTCTTCCGGAGCC
>NZ_MDGW01000083.1:0-8463 GCF_001712525.1 Shigella sp. FC1661 | reverse complement strand
TCGGCCTTTGAGGTCGTGGTATGGATGACGGATGGCTGGCCGCTGTATGAATCACGCCTGAAGGGAAAGCTGCACGTTATCAGCAAGCGTTACACTCAGCGCATTGAGCGACATAATCTGAATCTGAGACAACATCTGGCAAGGCTGGGACGGAAGTCACTGTCGTTCTCAAAATCGGTGGAGCTGCATGACAAGGTCATCGGGCATTATCTGAACATAAAACACTATCAGTAAGTTGGAGTCATTACCGTGGCAAGTATGATGGAGGGAATGATTAAAGTCGTTGCCGAATACCGTAATACAAACAACGCAATAGGTTACACCTTCCGTTATTACGCAACACAAATGAACGCCGATAAAAATATAAAACTGCTAGCGATTAACGGTATTGCACCGACTGCCGAAAACATTCGCAACGGCAAATATCCCTATATCATCGATGCCTTTATGGTAACGCGGGAAAATACGACGTCAGAGACACAAAAATTGTTGGAGTGGTTTTTAACGCCGCAGGGACAGAGTTTGGTGGAAGATGTAGGTTATGTCCCGATGTATAAGACGCTACCTTAAAGCTGGATAATAAAAATGGAATTAGTTAATACATTATTTGCAAGCCTTGCCGGTACTGATCCCTTCACAGGCGTGGATATTACGATTGCCAACTGCAAATCGGCATACTGGGATGAAGGCATTGTTCAGCAACTTATTAACCAGGCCCTGGATGAAGGGGAAAAGTTCGTCGGTGCTGACGGTCTTGAGGGATTGCTTCGATATGATGTCACATTAAATATTGGCTTAACCTCCAGCAAAGTATGGCCGGGATTTTCCCTCGATACCGCCACCATTAGCCGTCTTTGTGCCTGTGGTGCTGATTTTGGATTTGACCCCTATATCAGTGATGTACCAGATGTTCAATGTGACCTGAACACGACAAATGACGTCACCGTACAATTTACGGCGATGCTAAATCCGGATGAGCGGGTGATAATAGCAAAGCGCCCGCTTAAAAAATGTGACTCCTGGATTGAGGATGTCTATATCTTTCAGGTCTTTAAAGATGCCTGGAAATTTCATAACAATAACAGTTTACGCGGATTTCGCGATAAGCAGGCCGCACTGAAACTCTACACGCGTCATTACTCAGTGGAAAATTGCGCAGAGGAAAGCTGTCGAGACTGCAATAGTTGCATTCGCCCCAGCTTTTCCCTTTCGCGTAGCGCCCTTATTCGCCTGAACGCGGCGAATGCTCGTTTTGTCTATCAACCGTTTACACGCGATCAGCGGGCGAGGGGGTAACTATGCAACCCAGCCCCGCCATGCAGGCATTAATTGAGCAGATTTATCACACCTTTCGTCGTTATCGGGTGCCGCAGAAATTTGTGGTTTGTTGTGAATATTGCCTGAGTCAGCAGGAACAAAAGGCATTACGGAGTACATCGTTACGAGCGATCCCGTATTCCTTAATCAATGCCTGGAATAGTAGCCCAGGGCCTGATCCGCAAAATAGCGATGAGGTCCGCTATTTTCTGCCGCGTTTACTGGAATTTGTTGCACAGGGGCATTTTGACAATATTCACGTAGTTTTTTCTCTGCGCCGTATCAACCTTGCCAACAAAGAAAACTGGCGTGCGGATGAACGGGCAATTTTACAGCGATTTGCCTGCCAGTATATGACTGATTGGGTATCCGGCGATGAAGCTGTCGAATTACAGTATATGCTGGAAATGTTTTTCCGTGCCGATATCGCTCTTGCGCCATTGCTGGATGCCATTAATTCAGTTCCCGGCTTTTGGTCGACCGTTTCTCTTGCCTGTTTATTGAACAGATATTGTGAGGATTATATCAGAGATAACCAGGACGATATCGATAACGTCATTACCACCCAAATCAATGCCTGGGCTAGAAATAATCATCCTTTACTGAAAGAAAGAGCGCGGCAAGCGATTGAGAACCCGCTAAAACAGCCCGAACCAATGACAGAATATCAGGTCTGGGAAGATGACTGGATAATTGATGAGTGTTTATGCGCGATGTATGACGCATCATCCGAATCACCAGGAAAATAAAAATGATTAGATTCCGGCTTTATATTCCCCCTGTAATTCTCGGTTTTGTTATCGTGTCATTATTGGTATGGCTGACGGTTATTGTCTTAGCCGTACTTATATTCACGTTAACTTTTCTGGCAGAAATAATATTCTCCTTTCCGCTCCTGGTTGTGCGTATTTCTCTTCAGGAATTACAACTTGAGTTAATAGTTGAATATGCACTTTTTTTCAGTGTAATGGCTGGCATCGGTTGGCAATTCTCCCGCAGAACGCCTCCTGAATTAAAAAACAGACTGCATTGCTGGCTGGTCTTTTCGCCGGTCTATTTCTGGTTAATTCTCTCGAATTTCATTCTTTATATTTCTCCAGAGAAATCAGCGTTGCTGGAAAATATCCGAAATTTCTTTCTGACGTTTGTCTGGCCTCCCCTGAATTTTTCCCCTTTTTGGCCGCAGCCTTGGACTGATTTTGTCGGCCCGATTAGTGCACAGCTTGGTTTTGCATTGGGATATTATTGCCATTGGTGCAGAAAAAATAGAAACCAGAGGAAGAAGTGGGGCGATTGGGTAACGTGCTTAAGTTTGGCGATTTTAGCTCAGGGGCCGTTATTCAATTATTTACAATGAATAGTCTAAGGAATCCAAATAGCCCGGTTGCACTTCAACCGGGCATCATCCTTACGACGCCAGCGACAACTTCTGCTGCGTATATTCCACCAGCCACTGACTCACACGAGATTGTTGATCCGCATTCAGCCACATGCCTTGTTTTGTGCGACGCCAAAGGGCATCGTCGGTGCGGCGGACCCATTCGTGATCCACCAGGTATTTCAGTTCCGCTTCGTAGAACTCATGACCGAAATCCTCCCCGAGGTCGCTTATCGCCCCCGCATTGCCGAGCAGCAGCTCGCTGTTGCTGCCGTAAGTGCGTGCGTAATGACGCGCCAGCGATTCAGTCAGGAATGGATAGCGACGGCGCAGACGAGCTGCGTAATCGTCGCGGTCGCCTTCAATGGCACCACCCGGCAGCACGCTCTCTTTCGTCCACGCCGGGCCAATACCCTGATAATACGGCGTCAGTTTTTCCAGCGCATGTTCTGCCAGTTTTCGGTAGGTGGTCAGCTTACCGCCGAATACCGACAGCAGCGGTGCTTTGCCGTTTTCATCATGGATATCAAGGGTGTAATCACGGGTAATAGCCTGCGGCGAGTCGGACTCATCATCACACAGCGGACGCACACCGGAGTAGGTCCAGACGATATCGTCACGGCTAAGCTGTTTTTTAAAGTGCGCGTTATACACTTTCAGCAGATAGTTGATTTCACTCTCTTCAATCTTCACCGCTTTCGGATCGCCTTTATACTCTACGTCGGTGGTGCCGATGATGGAAAATTCGTCCATCCACGGGATCACGAACACAATACGTTTATCTTCGTTTTGCAGAATGTAGGCCTGCTTCTGGGTATGCACACGCGGCACCACAATATGGCTGCCTTTGATCAGGCGAATGCCATAAGGCGAAGGCAGATGCATCCCCTCGTCGAAGAACTGTTTCACCCACGGGCCGGTGGCGTTAACCAGGCCGCGCGCTTGCCAGCTATATTTTTTGCCGGTATCGATATCTTCCGCTTCCACAATCCACAGGCCGTTTTCGCGGCGAGCAGAGGTGGCGCGAGTCCGAGTAAGCACTTCGCCGCCTTTACGCACCACCATCTGGGCGTTGGCGAGTACCAGACGGGCGTCGTCTACCCAACAGTCAGAATATTCGAATCCGCGCTTAATTTCCGGTTTTAACACTGAGTTTGCGCCAAAACGCAAACCGGTTGATCCCGGCAGGCTGGTGCGTTTACCCAGATGATCGTACATAAACAGACCAATCCGAATCATCCACGCCGGGCGCAGATGCGGACGATGTGGCAGGCGAAAACGCATTGGGAAGGCGATATGCGGAGCCATTTTCAGCAGCACTTCACGTTCAGCCAGCGCCTCGCTGACCAGGCGGAATTCATAGTGCTCAAGGTAGCGCAGGCCACCGTGAATGAGTTTTGAACTGGCGGAAGAGGTCGCGCAAGCGAGATCCTGCGCCTCCAGCATCAGCACGGATAAACCGCGTCCAGCGGCGTCTGCCGCGATACCAGCACCATTGATGCCGCCACCTATCACAATCAGATCTTTGGTTTCCATGCTGCCCTCATTCACTTTCGTTAAAGCTCATAAATGTTCGTTATCGAACATATTAGCAAAGAATCGCGCTTTAGGTAACATTGAAAAAACATTTTAGAGTGATATGTATAACATTATGGCGTTTATCTGCCGCTTCGACGTAAACTGTGCGGTAAATTTGCCCACTTGTTTGTAAAGAAAGAGAGACGCATGGATCTGTTCGAATGTATTAACGTTGCCGACGCGCACCAGAAGTTGCAGGAAAAAGAGGCGGTGCTGGTCGATATTCGCGATCCACAGAGTTTCGCAATGGGACATGCGGTGCAGGCTTTCCATTTAACCAACGACACGCTGGGCGCGTTTATGCGTGATAACGACTTTGACACTCCGGTGATGGTGATGTGTTATCACGGCAATAGTAGCAAAGGCGCGGCGCAGTATCTGCTGCAACAGGGCTACGATGTGGTCTATAGCATTGACGGCGGTTTTGAAGCCTGGCAGCGTCAGTTTCCCGCAGAGGTGGCGTACGGCGCGTAACGCTTTATACTGTCCCCTTTTGTGTGGAATAAGCGACAGCAACGATGTTGATGATTACCTCTTTTGCTAACCCCCGCGTGGTGCAGGCGTTTGTTGATTACATGGCGACGCAGGGTGTTATCCTTACGATTCAACAACATAACCAAAGCGATGTCTGGCTGGCGGATGAGTCCCAGGCCGAGCGCGTGCGGGCGGAGCTGGCGCGTTTTCTCGAAAACCCGGCAGATCCGCGTTATCTGGCGGCCAGCTGGCAGGCGGGCCATACCGGCAGTGGTCTGCATTATCGCCGTTATCCTTTCTTTGCTGCCTTGCGTGAACGCGCAGGTCCGGTAACCTGGGTGGTGATGATCGCCTGCGTGGTGGTGTTTATCGCCATGCAAATTCTCGGCGATCAGGAAGTGATGTTATGGCTGGCCTGGCCATTCGATCCAACACTGAAATTTGAGTTCTGGCGTTACTTCACCCACGCGTTAATGCACTTCTCGCTGATGCATATCCTCTTTAACCTGCTCTGGTGGTGGTATCTCGGCGGTGCGGTGGAAAAACGCCTCGGTAGCGGTAAGCTAATTGTTATTACTCTCATTAGCGCCCTGTTAAGCGGCTATGTGCAGCAAAAATTCAGCGGGCCGTGGTTTGGCGGGCTTTCTGGCGTGGTGTATGCGCTGATGGGCTACGTCTGGCTACGTGGTGAGCGCGATCCGCAAAGTGGCATTTACCTGCAACGTGGGTTAATTATCTTTGCGCTGATCTGGATTGTCGCCGGATGGTTTGATTTGTTTGGGATGTCGATGGCGAACGGAGCACACATCGCCGGGTTAGCCGTGGGTTTAGCGATGGCTTTTGTTGATTCGCTCAATGCGCGAAAACGAAAATAATTCCAGGGATTTATAAATGAAACAAACACAACGTCACAACGGTATTATCGAACTGGTTAAACAGCAGGGTTATGTCAGTACTGAAGAGCTGGTAGAGCATTTCTCCGTCAGCCCGCAGACTATTCGCCGCGACCTCAATGAGCTGGCGGAGCAAAACCTGATCCTGCGTCACCATGGCGGTGCGGCGCTGCCTTCCAGTTCGGTTAACACGCCGTGGCACGATCGCAAAGCCACCCAGACCGAAGAAAAAGAGAGGATTGCCCGCAAAGTGGCGGAGCAAATCCCCAACGGCTCGACACTGTTTATCGATATCGGCACCACGCCGGAAGCGGTGGCGCACGCGCTGCTTAATCACAGCAATTTGCGTATTGTCACCAACAATCTCAATGTTGCTAACACGTTGATGGTAAAAGAAGATTTCCGCATTATTCTCGCCGGTGGCGAATTACGCAGCCGCGATGGCGGGATCATTGGCGAAGCGACGCTCGATTTTATCTCCCAGTTCCGCCTTGATTTCGGCATTCTGGGGATAAGCGGCATCGATAGCGACGGCTCGCTGCTGGAGTTCGATTACCACGAAGTTCGCACCAAGCGCGCCATTATTGAGAACTCGCGCCACGTTATGCTGGTTGTCGATCACTCGAAATTTGGCCGTAACGCGATGGTCAATATGGGCAGCATCAGCATGGTAGATGCCGTCTACACCGACGCCCCGCCGCCAGTAAGCGTAATGCAGGTGCTGACGGACCATCATATTCAACTGGAGCTGTGCTGATCCTGCACGGCTTCCCACGTCAGACCAAAACGCGCCAGGTATTTGCGTAGCCGATCCGTGTCATTGACGCTGGCTTTGCCCTGGCGCGAAACATCAAAAAGCTGTCGTCCGGCTGCAGAAAGCGACTTTGCCTGGCGGCAGATAGCGATAACGTGTTCCAGTTGCATACGGTCGAAGAGATCGATGTTTTCTGCCTCTGCGCCCAGCAACGCCGTAAGCGCGGAGGGGCGGCTCTCCTGCCAGTTATAGCGCAGACGGTTTATCTCATCTTCAACCACGTCCAGAGTGATGCGTCCGCTAGTGGCAAAGGTGGCCATCCGCGTGACGCTGGCAGAAAGTTCGCGAAAGTTACCGCGCCATGTTGCCTGGGGAGAGGTCGCAAAAGCCAACCAGGCGCGCCGCGCTTCGGTGTTAAAACGCACGCTGTCGCCAGTGAGTGTGGCGTGGCGCTCCACTTCATAATCAAGGTTCGGTTCAATATCTTCCTGGCGCTGGCGTAGACCCGGCAGGGTGAAGGTCCAGAGATTGATCCGCGCGTACAGATCTTCGCGAAATTTGCCTTCGGCAACCAGCTGGCGCAAATCGCGCACCGTTCCGGCGATAAGCTGAAAATCACTGCTCACCTGGCGATCGCTGCCAAACGGGTAAAAGGTTTTCTCTTCAATGGCTTTTAGCAGCATTGCCTGTTCGTCTGCGCCCAGTTCGCCAATCTCATCAAAAAACAACATTCCGCCGTTGGCGCTGCGTAATAAACCTTCACGAGATTCCCGCGCCCCGGTAAACGCGCCTTTCACATGACCAAACAGCGTCGACATGGCGGTATCGCCGCGCAGGGTGGCGCAGTTCACTTCCACAAACGCGCCGCTAAACTGATGCCGCGCCTGTTTTAATTCAAATATACGTCGCGCCAGAAATGACTTTCCCGCACCGGTTGGGCCGTTAAGCAGGATCGGTGCGCGGGATTTAATCGCCACTTTTTCAATCTGCTCAATCATGCGGTTGAAGTGGGGGTTACGCGTGGCAATGCCGGACTTAAGAAAATCAAGCGTTTGCTGGCGTTCCTCGGCAAAGCGGCTGGCGATGGCGTTATAACGGCTTAGATCGAGATCGATAATCGTCACTTCACCGGCACCGCGCGGTTGTTCTTTTTTGCGCGGTGGTGAAGTTTGTATCAACCGGGCGGGTAGATAACGCGCTTCCGCCAGCAGAAACCAGCAAATCTGCGCGACGTGGGTGCCGGTGGTGATGTGAATTAAATAGTCTTCTTTTTCTGGCTGAAACTTGTAACCACGGGCGAAATCATGCAGGCAGGCGTAAACCTCTTCGAAATCCCACGGGTTATGCAGTTCAATCTCAATGCTCACCACTTCTGTTTCTGGCGAAACGCTGGCGATATCGCGTTTAAGCGTTTCAAATAGCGAGCACGAGCGGGCGTCATGCAATAATTCCAGTCGATCGATGACCAACGATTCTTGCTGGCATAAACAGAGTGTCGGACGCCATTTTGACCAGCGCTGACTGCCGCGCCCGGCATAATCCAGCACCGTTCCGACAAAGCCAAAAGCTACTGTTTTACGCATCTTAGATATCCTTATAAAAGACGATATTTCATTATCGGTAAATCGGCTTTGCGGGAAATCTCCGGTTACGGACATAAAGATATAATCTTTTTAAAAACAATGAATTAAAAAATTAATTTACTTATTTAATTTTCTGGCACGACGGGGTAATGACTCCAACTTATTGATAGTGTTTTATGTTCAGATAATGCCCGATGACTTTGTCATGCAGCTCCACCGATTTTGAGAACGACAGCGACTTCCGTCCCAGCCGTGCCAGGTGCTGCCTCAGATTCAGGTTATGCCGCTCAATTCGCTGCGTATATCGCTTGCTGATTACGTGCAGCTTTCCCTTCAGGCGGGATTCATACAGTGGCCAGCCATCCGTCATCCATATCACCACGTCAAAGGGTGACAGCAAGCTCATAAGACGCCCCAGCGTCGCCATAGTGCGTTCACCGAATACGTGCGCAACAACCGTCTTCCGGAGCCTGTCATACGCGTAAA
>NZ_MDGW01000082.1:0-8475 GCF_001712525.1 Shigella sp. FC1661 | reverse complement strand
GGGGCGTCTTATGAGCTTGCTGTCACCCTTTGACGTGGTGATATGGATGACGGATGGCTGGCCACTGTATGAATCCCGCCTGAAGGGAAAGCTGCACGTAATCAGCAAGCGATATACGCAGCGAATTGAGCGGCATAACCTGAATCTGAGGCAGCACCTGGCACGGCTGGGACGGAAGTCGCTGTCGTTCTCAAAATCGGTGGAGCTGCATGACAAAGTCATCGGGCATTATCTGAACATAAAACACTATCAATAAGTTGGAGTCATTACCCACGTTGTCATTCCATTGAAATAGATACGAATATACGTAATAGCATAAAAAAATTATTTTTTCAGGAGGCGCAATGTATATTTTTATTACGCATTTCTTCACTGAATACGTAATATTTAAATATTTGCTTCCAATATAACCTGTAGAATAAATCATACTGCGCCATTTTTCAGTTCATCGAGACACCTCGCAAGTTTTCTTCATCCTTCGCTGGATATCTATCCAGCATTTTTTTATCATACAGCATTATCTTTGATTCATTACGCAGGAGCGTCATGTGATAGGCAGACTCAGAGGCATCATCATTGAAAAACAACCCCCGCTGGTGTTAATTGAAGTGGGCGGCGTAGGCTATGAAGTGCATATGCCGATGACCTGTTTTTATGAACTCCCTGAAGCGGGTCAGGAAGCGATCGTTTTCACCCACTTTGTGGTGCGTGAAGACGCGCAACTGCTGTACGGTTTTAACAATAAACAAGAGCGCACATTGTTCAAAGAGTTGATCAAAACCAACGGCGTCGGCCCGAAGTTGGCGCTGGCGATCCTCTCCGGAATGTCAGCGCAGCAGTTCGTTAATGCCGTTGAACGTGAAGAAGTGGGGGCACTGGTGAAACTGCCGGGTATTGGCAAAAAAACCGCCGAACGCTTGATTGTTGAAATGAAAGACCGATTTAAAGGTTTGCATGGCGATCTGTTTACCCCGGCCGCCGACCTGGTACTCACATCACCTGCCAGCCCGGCGACCGACGATGCTGAACAGGAAGCGGTTGCCGCGCTGGTGGCGCTGGGCTATAAACCACAAGAAGCAAGCCGCATGGTGAGCAAAATCGCTCGCCCTGACGCCAGCAGTGAAACATTAATTCGCGAAGCCCTACGCGCCGCGTTATGAGGTAAAGGATGATTGAAGCAGACCGTCTGATTTCTGCCGGTACCACTTTGCCGGAAGATGTAGCAGATCGCGCCATTCGCCCTAAATTACTGGAAGAGTATGTTGGTCAGCCGCAGGTTCGTTCACAGATGGAGATTTTCATCAAAGCAGCGAAACTGCGCGGCGATGCCCTCGATCATTTGTTGATTTTTGGTCCTCCGGGGTTGGGTAAAACTACGCTTGCCAACATTGTCGCCAATGAAATGGGCGTTAATTTACGCACGACTTCTGGTCCGGTGCTGGAAAAGGCGGGCGATCTGGCAGCGATGCTCACTAACCTTGAACCGCATGACGTGCTGTTTATTGATGAGATCCACCGTTTATCGCCAGTTGTTGAAGAAGTGCTGTATCCGGCAATGGAAGACTACCAACTGGATATCATTATTGGTGAAGGTCCGGCGGCACGCTCCATTAAAATTGATTTGCCGCCGTTTACCCTGATTGGCGCAACCACGCGCGCAGGTTCGCTGACATCACCGTTGCGCGACCGTTTTGGTATTGTGCAACGTCTGGAGTTTTATCAGGTGCCGGATCTGCAATATATCGTTAGTCGCAGTGCACGCTTTATGGGGCTTGAGATGAGTGATGACGGCGCGCTGGAAGTTGCTCGTCGCGCTCGCGGTACGCCACGTATTGCCAACCGTCTGCTGCGTCGAGTGCGTGATTTCGCCGAAGTGAAGCACGATGGCACCATCTCGGCAGATATCGCTGCTCAGGCGCTGGACATGTTGAATGTCGATGCTGAAGGTTTCGATTATATGGACCGCAAATTGTTGCTGGCGGTAATCGATAAGTTCTTTGGTGGGCCGGTAGGTCTGGATAACCTGGCGGCGGCTATTGGCGAAGAACGTGAAACCATTGAGGATGTGCTGGAACCTTATTTGATTCAGCAAGGCTTTTTGCAGCGTACACCGCGTGGGCGTATGGCGACGACGCGGGCGTGGAATCACTTTGGCATAACGCCGCCAGAAATGCCGTAAGTCGGATTGGTCGCTCGCGCCGCATCCGACAAATGTGTTCAGCGATAGATTAGCTGGCCTGCTTTTTCATCATACTGATAATAAATAACAGTGCTGCACATAGCACCACCGACGGACCCGCCGGCGTATCGTAAAATGCGGAAAAGGTTAAACCGCCCGTTACGGCAACCATCCCCACCAACACAGCGACACCTGCCATCTGTTCCGGCGTGCGGGCAAAGCGACGTGCAGTAGCAGCAGGAATAATCAGCAGTGAAGTAATAATCAACGCGCCAACAAATTTCATCGCTACACCAATCGTCAATGCCGTCACCAGCATCAACAACAATTTCACGCGCTGTAATTTCACACCATCAACAAACGCCAGATCCGGGCTAATCGTCATCGACAGCAAATTGCGCCATTGCCAGAACAAAATAGCCACCACGATGACCACGCCAATCGCAATAGCGATGAGATCTTCTGGCGTCACTGCCAGCAAATCACCGAACAGGTAAGCCATCAAATCAACACGAATGTTAGACATCAGACTAACGACCACCAGGCCCAGCGACAGGGCACTGTGCGCCATAATCCCTAATAACGTGTCAATCGCCAGCTGTGGACGCTTCTCCAGCCATACCAGACCGCCCGCCAGGAGCAGCGTAACGGCAATTACCGCATAGAATGGATTCACGTCCAGCAACAAACCAAACGCGACGCCAAGTAATGAGGCATGAGCCAGCGTATCACCGAAATAAGACATACGACGCCAGACTACAAACGAACCCAGCGGACCCGCGGCACAGGCGAGCATGATCCCGGCTAACCAACCGGGAAATAATAATTCAATCATGAGCGATCATTTCCCCGACGCAAAACAATTCGTCCCTGTAAATCGTGACGATGATTATGATGATGGCGATAGATACCCAGTTGTTCAGCACCACGAGGACCAAACATAGAAATAAACTCCGGATGTAGGGAAACAACTTCCGGTGTGCCGGAACAACAAATGTGGTGATTCAGACACAGCACTTCATCGGTTTTTGCCATTACCAGATGCAGATCGTGAGAGACCATTAAAACGCCACAATCCAGTTCGCGACGCAACTGGTCAATAAGGTCATATAACGGCACCTGGCCATTTACATCCACGCCTTGAGTGGGTTCATCCAGCACTAATAATTGCGGTCGATTTAACAATGCTCGCGCTAACAGTACACGCTGTGTTTCGCCACCAGAGAGCTTTTGCATCGGTGCGTTAATCAGATGCCCGGCCTGGACACGTTTCAGTGCAGGCAAAATATCTTCTTTATGTGTGCCAGGGCGTAAGCGTAAAAAACGGTTTACGGTCAGTGGCAACGTGGTGTCGAGATACAGCTTCTGCGGTACATAGCCGATGCGTAGTTTTCCGTTGCGCTTGATAACCCCTTCATCGGGTGTTACCAGCCCGAGCACTACCCGTACCAGTGTCGACTTACCTGCGCCATTTGGCCCAAGTAAAGTCAAAATTTTTCCAGGTTTAAGTTCCAGTGACACATCAGAGAGGACGCGGCGTTGGCCAAAAGAAACCGAGACATTTTCCAGGGAAACCAGACTTGTCATGTTAATTTTAGTCTTGCAGTAGTCATGAAATGTTATAATATCACACTTCTCATATTCATTACGATGATTGGTCGCATTATGTTACATAAAAAAACGCTTCTTTTCGCAGCATTATCCGCCGCTCTCTGGGGAGGTGCAACACAGGCCGCAGATGCCGCCGTTGTCGCTTCGCTTAAACCCGTTGGGTTCATCGCTTCTGCCATTGCTGATGGTGTAACAGAAACGGAGGTTTTACTGCCTGACGGCGCTTCAGAACATGATTATTCACTGCGTCCATCGGATGTAAAACGCTTACAGAACGCGGACTTAGTCGTTTGGGTTGGCCCGGAGATGGAAGCGTTTATGCAAAAACCGGTAAGCAAATTACTAGGAGCGAAGCAGGTAACGATTGCGCAGCTTGAAGATGTGAAACTGCTACTGATGAAAAGTATTCACGGCGATGATGATGATCACGACCACGCGGAAAAAAGTGAAGAAGATCACCATCACGGCGATTTCAACATGCATCTTTGGCTTTCCCCAGAGATAGCGCGGGCTACAGCGGTTGCAATCCATGGAAAATTAGTGGAACTTATGCCGCAAAGTCGAGCCAAACTTGACGCCAACCTGAAGGATTTTGAGGCACAATTAGCCTCAACCGAAACGCAGGTTGGTAACGAGCTCGCGCCGCTCAAGGGGAAAGGTTATTTCGTTTTTCACGATGCTTACGGCTATTTCGAAAAACAGTTCGGACTGACACCGCTTGGTCATTTTACCGTTAACCCTGAGATTCAACCTGGCGCGCAGCGTTTACATGAAATAAGAACACAGTTGGTTGAGCAAAAAGCAACCTGCGTTTTTGCTGAGCCACAGTTCAGGCCAGCGGTCGTTGAGAGCGTCGCACGAGGGACATCCGTTCGTATGGGAACGTTGGATCCCTTGGGGACGAATATCAAACTGGGTAAAACAAGCTATTCAGAATTCCTGAGTCAATTAGCCAACCAGTATGCGAGCTGCCTGAAAGGAGATTAATGAGGAAGTGATTACGTGCAACAGATAGCCCGCTCTGTCGCCCTGGCGTTTAATAATTTACCGCGACCACACCGCGTTATGTTGGGGTCGCTCACCGTTCTTACTCTGGCCGTCGCTGTCTGGCGGCCCTATGTTTATCACCGCGATGCCACGCCAATTGTCAAAACCATTGAGCTGGAACAGAACGAAATTCGTTCGCTCTTACCTGAAGCCAGTGAGCCGATTGATCAAGCTGCACAAGAAGATGAAGCCATTCCCCAGGACGAACTGGATGACAAAATCGCCGGTGAAGCGGGTGTGCATGAATATGTTGTTTCCACTGGCGATACGCTAAGCAGCATTCTCAATCAGTATGGTATTGATATGGGTGATATCACCAACTGGCTGCGGCCGACAAAGAATTGCGTAACCTGAAAATCGGTCAACAACTCTCCTGGACATTAACCGCGGACGGCGAACTGCAGCGCCTCACCTGGGAAGTGTCTCGTCGTGAAACCCGAACCTATGACCGTACTGCCGCTAACGGTTTTAAAATGACCAGCGAAATGCAGCAAGGAGAGTGGGTTAACAATCTGCTGAAAGGTACCGTCGGAGGAAGCTTTGTTGCCAGCGCCAGAAACGCCGGTTTAACCAGCGCCGAAGTGAGCGCAGTGATTAAAGCCATGCAGTGGCAAATGGATTTCCGCAAACTGAAAAAAGGCGATGAATTTGCGGTGTTAATGTCTCGAGAGATGCTTGATGGTAAACGTGAGCAAAGCCAGCTGCTGGGCGTACGTTTGCGTTCAGAAGGTAAAGATTATTACGCAATCCGCGCTGAGGATGGCAAATTCTACGACCGTAACGGTACTGGTCTGGCGAAAGGATTCTTGCGATTCCCGACGGCGAAACAGTTCCGTATCTCGTCTAACTTTAACCCGCGTCGTACTAATCCGGTGACCGGTCGCGTTGCACCACACAGAGGTGTTGATTTCGCCATGCCGCAGGGTACGCCAGTGCTTTCAGTGGGTGACGGTGAAGTGGTGGTTGCCAAACGCAGTGGCGCAGCAGGTTATTATGTGGCTATTCGTCATGGTCGCAGCTACACCACGCGTTATATGCACTTGCGCAAGATTCTGGTGAAACCGGGACAGAAGGTGAAACGTGGCGACCGTATCGCGCTTTCCGGTAATACCGGACGTTCAACCGGGCCGCATCTGCACTATGAAGTATGGATAAACCAGCAGGCCGTAAACCCGCTGACGGCAAAACTGCCGCGTACCGAAGGGCTGACCGGCTCCGATCGTCGCGAATTCCTGGCGCAGGCCAAAGAGATTGTGCCGCAGCTACGGTTTGATTAATTAACATCCATTCGCAGCCGGTACGCAGTCAGTACCGGCTTTTTTTATTTGGTGCGGGGCAAGTTGCGCCGCTACACTATCACCAGATTGATTTTTGCCTTATCCGAAACTGGAAAAGCATGGAAATGAAAAAAAATAATAGCGAATACATTCCTGAGTTTGATAAATCCTTTCGCCACCCGCGCTACTGGGGAGCATGGCTGGGCGTAGCAGCGATGGTGGGTATCGCTTTAACGCCGCCAAAGTTCCGTGATCCCATTCTGGCACGGCTGGGACGTTTTGCCGGACGACTGGGAAAAAGCTCACGCCGTCGTGCGTTAATCAATCTGTCGCTCTGCTTTCCAGAACGTAGTGAAGCTGAACGCGAAGCGATTGTTGATGAGATGTTTGCCACCGCGCCGCAAGCGATGGCAATGATGGCTGAGTTGGCAATACGCGGACCGGAGAAAATTCAGCCGCGCGTTGACTGGCAAGGGCTGCAGATCATCGAAGAGATGAGGCGTAATAACGAGAAAGTTATCTTTCTGGTGCCGCACGGTTGGGCCGTCGATATTCCTGCCATGCTGATGGCCTCGCAAGGGCAGAAAATGGCAGCGATGTTCCATAATCAGGGCAACCCGGTTTTTGATTATGTCTGGAACACGGTGCGTCGTCGCTTTGGCGGTCGTCTGCATGCGAGAAATGACGGTATTAAACCATTCATCCTGTCGGTACGTCAGGGGTACTGGGGATATTATTTACCCGATCAGGATCATGGCCCAGAGCACAGCGAATTTGTGGATTTCTTTGCCACCTATAAAGCGACGTTGCCCGCGATTGGTCGTTTGATGAAAGTGTGCCGTGCGCGCGTTGTACCGCTGTTTCCGATTTATGATGGCAAGACGCATCGTCTGACGATTCAGGTGCGCCCACCGATGGATGATCTGTTAGAGGCGGATGATCATACGATTGCGCGGCGGATGAATGAAGAAGTCGAGATTTTTGTTGGTCCGCGACCAGAACAATACACCTGGATACTAAAATTGCTGAAAACTCGCAAACCGGGCGAAATCCAACCGTATAAGCGTAAAGATCTTTATCCTATCAAATAAAAAAAGCCTCTCAAATTATTGAGAGGCTGTACTCGATAAAAAATCTCAATGAGTGTTCCCACTATTTTGAGTTTTTAGGTTAGTACGCTATTGAGTTAATCGTAGCGTGATAATTTCAAAAGGTTTGAACTCAAGATTGCAATATTGATTGCAATAAAAACTGTCATCTAACTTATTTTCTTGAAGATCGACATATTGAACGTAGTGATAATTACATACCCACGAAAGCATGGCTGAAATTTCTAATCCATGACTCTCATATAATCTTACGATTATACCGTCGCCGTCTTCAGCTAATTTTATTGTTTCGATGATAACGCTGTTAGTATCGATAGCAAAAAATGATAGTGAAGGGGGTAATTCACCCGGGTGCGGTTTGACAGGGACGACCTGTAAGGGATGATTCATTATATAGGCTTGATTAATAACACCACCCACACGGTAATCTCCATGATGAGGAAATAAGGAGAATATGAATTTTTGTTTACCAATATCTGCAAAATTATTAATCAGGAAATTATCATAATTGTCTGTCTTAACAACTTCCCCAGGTTTATGCTGCGAACGCAGCAAAGTTAATTCAAGCGTCTGGTCTTTGACACGGTAGCCATATTTGTTTTTTGCTATTAAAGCTATGCCAGTTTCTCGATCAGAAAGGTCGACCCAGTGATGTGCTGGTATTTCATCTTTGGCAAAAGCGAACGAATCATCGCTATGCGTTGGTCTGTCAATTACACCGAACTGAATTTGACATTGTGCAAGAGATGTTTGTACTGACACCGGGAATTTGACTTTGAGAGAAACATTAGGTTCGTGCCAATCAATAAAAGTTTGGACATCAACGCGTGGACTGTCCTGTGTCAGGGTAAATGCGAAGCGAAGATAAGAGGAATTGTAGTGATAAATCAGCGTCATCGTAGTGAGGTGTACTGGCAATAGCGGACACTACCATTTGTTCTTTTTTTAAGCAGTCATCTGATGATATTTTTCCCTGAAGGCTGCCGGGGAGATATTCCCCAGACGAGAGTGACGACGCTGACGATTGTAGAAAATCTCAATGTATTCCCGTATTACTGAGATGGCTTCATCCCGGTTATTAAAACGATAGTGGCTCAGGGTAATGACTCCAACTTATTGATAGTGTTTTATGTTCAGATAATGCCCGATGACTTTGTCATGCAGCTCCACCGATTTTGAGAACGACAGCGACTTCCGTCCCAGCCGTGCCAGGTGCTGCCTCAGATTCAGGTTATGCCGCTCAATTCGCTGC
>NZ_MDGW01000081.1:0-8487 GCF_001712525.1 Shigella sp. FC1661 | reverse complement strand
TTAATGCCATTTTCAAGAGCAAGTTTTGAGATGGATATCCCGGGTTCACAGGAGGCAGCAACGAGCTGCTGTTTAAATTCGGGAGGATAATTAGGGCAGCCTTTTCGCCTGCCGGGATTCACATTTTTCTGCATATCTGACACTTTGGTTCCCACTACTTATTTGGTGGACACCACTTTGTCTAATTCGTCAGATTCTGACCAGACGGTTCAGGCTGTACGCTTACGTTTTTTTCACGCTGCCGCCACCGTAGGTAATCAATACGCGAGCATCGTGAGGAATTTGTTCGCGTAAACCAGCGATTGCGCCTTTACCAAACAGAATGCGGGTTGGGGTGTGCAGATTAAAGTTGTTCATTACTTGCTCCCTTTGCTGGGCCAATATGAGGGCAGAGAACGATCTGCCTGATGTTTTTCATTGTGATCGCCAGCGCCCTGGCTCTCAATGCTCATTTCTGCCAATGTCTTGCCTATTTCTCCAGAGTGCTGGAGAAATGCTACAAAATTGCGCACAATCAAATTGCCGCATTATTCCTAAGAAATTACGCGATATGAAACGTGAAGAGATTTGCCGCTTGCTGGCGGATAAAGTTAATAAACTGAAAAATAAAGAAAATAGTTTGTCAGAACTGTTGCCCGATGTGCGTTTGTTGTATGGCGAGACGCCTTTCGCACGTACACCGGTGATGTACGAGCCTGGCATCATAATTCTCTTTTCCGGGCATAAAATCGGTTATATCAATGAACGCGTGTTTCGTTATGATGCCAATGAATACCTGCTGCTGACGGTGCCGTTGCCGTTTGAGTGCGAAACCTATGCCACGTCAGAGGTGCCGCTGGCAGGGTTGCGTCTCAATGTCGATATTTTGCAGTTACAGGAACTGTTGATGGACATTGGCGAAGATGAGCATTTCCAGCCGTCGATGGCAGCCAGCGGGATTAACTCCGCCACGTTATCAGAAGAGATTTTATGCGCGGCGGAGCGGTTACTCGACGTGATGGAGCGACCACTGGATGCGCGTATTCTCGGCAAACAGATCATCCGCGAAATTCTGTACTACGTGCTGACCGGACCTTGCGGCGGCGCGTTACTGGCGCTGGTCAGTCGCCAGACTCACTTCAGTCTGATTAGCCGCGTGCTGAAACGGATTGAGAATAAATACACCGAAAACCTGAGCGTCGAGCAACTGGCGGCAGAAGCCAACATGAGCGTATCGGCGTTCCACCATAATTTTAAGTCTGTCACCAGCACCTCGCCGTTGCAGTATTTGAAGAATTACCGTCTGCATAAGGCGCGGATGATGATCATCCATGACGGCATGAAGGCCAGCGCAGCAGCGATGCGCGTCGGCTATGAAAGCGCATCGCAATTTAGCCGTGAGTTTAAACGTTACTTCGGTGTGACGCCGGGGGAAGATGCGGCAAGAATGCGGGCGATGCAGGGGAATTAAATACGTTCCCGGTACAGCAGCCGGGAACGGGGAAAATCGTCAGGCGTTACAGTATTTTTTTTTAATCACCACAAACAGCATGCCTAACAAGCCAGCGGTTAACAAGGCAATTGGCAGGATCATCAGGAACGTCATTACCTGATCTTCATGGCGTTTAACGAACGGAATCATACTTAAGGCATAGCCAAAACTGGTTACCACGCTGACCCACAGCAATCCACTTAACCAGTTGAAAAACTGGAAGCGGCGGTTTGGCAGACCGGAAATTCCCGCCATGGTTGGCAGCAGCGTACGGACAAATGCAAGAAAACGTCCAGCCAGCAGCGCCAGCAGACCGTGGCGGTCAAACATGCAGGTGGCGCGCTGGTGATATTGAGCAGGAAGCTGTGCCAGCCAGCCTTTCACCGTTTTGGTATTCCCTAACCAGCGCCCCTGAATATAACTTAGCCAGCAGCCCAGACTTGCTGCGGCGGTCAGAATCGCAATCGTAGGCAGAAAATCCATAACCCCCTGGGCAATCAATGCGCCTGCCAGTATCAACAAGCTGTCGCCTGGCAAAAATGAGGCGGGCAGCAGGCCGTTTTCTAAAAACAGCGTGGCAAACATGACAAAGTAAACAACGCTAACAATATGAGGATCCGCCAGCGCGGCAAAGTCGTGTTGCCAGAGCGCAGCGATGATATCTTGAATAACAGCCATGGACTTTCCTGTGGAACAGCGTTTAAGCCTTTATCTGCCTATTGTACTCCTGATTCGTCCGGGACGCCTTGATCCCGGACGCAACAATTTAAGACTTTTCACAATTAAATGTCTGCAAAATTGTCCAAAAGTGGCAATGTTATACAATTCGCGCAAAACCGGCGTCCAGATCGGCAATCAGATCGTCGACATCTTCCAGACCAATATGCAGGCGAGTCAAGGTCCCGCTAAAATCGATCTCGCCTTGTGGGCGAATGGCGGCGATATGTTCTGGTTGATTCGCCAGGATCAACGATTCATACCCGCCCCACGAGTAGGCCATGCTGAATAAACTGAAGTTATCCAGATAGTTCGCCAGCTCTTCATTACTGAGTTTTTTCTTAAGCACAAAGGAAAACAGCCCGCTGCTACCTGTAAAGTCTCGTTTCCAGAATTCGTGTCCTTTACTGCCAGGCAGAGCAGGGTGGTTAACTCGCGCTACTTGCGGATGTTCTGCCAGCCATTCAGCCACTTTCAGACTGCTTTCATGATGTTGACGCAAACGCACACCTAATGTGCGCAGGCCACGGCTGGTTATATAGGCGGTATCGGCATCGACCATCTGGCCCATCAGATAGGCGTTTTCCCGTAGCTGCTCCCAGCAACGGGCATTGCACACGGCAGTGCCAATCATCGCATCTGAATGCCCAACCAGATATTTGGTGGCGGCTTGAATAGAAACATCGATGCCAAAATCCAGCGCCTTAAACAGCACACCGGCTGCCCAGGTGTTGTCGATCATAATGATGGCATCCGGCACCACACTGCGTACGGCGGCAACAATCGCCGGAACGTCGTGGACTTCCATGGTGATGGAGCCTGGCGATTCCAGAAACACGATTTTAGTGTTTGGCTGCAGATGCTTAACGATATCGGCACCAATCAGCGGATCAAACCACGATGTCGTTACGCCCAGTTTGCTGAGGATTTTGCTACAGAAATCCTGACTCGGTTCATAGGCAGTGTTGGTCATCAACACATGATCGCCCTGTTCGACAAAAGCAAGAATCGAATTAGCAACCGCTGCCGCCCCGCAGGGAAATAGCGCGCAGCCTGCGCCACCTTCCAGTTCACACATCGCTTGTTGTAAGGAAAAATGGGTTAACGTTCCGCGCCGTCCATAGAACAACTCGCCATTGGCGCGATTGCGCGTCGCGTGCTTTTTGGCTTCCATACTCTCAAATACCAGCGAAGAAGCGCGCTGAATCACGCTATTTACCGCGCCAAGAGTGTATTTTTTGCTGCGTCCTGCATTCACCAGTTGAGTATCAAGCTTTTTGTCCGCCATGTCGGGATTCCTGTTTTTATACGTCTGGATGTCTAAACTAGCATGAATATTCGCGGGCGCATCCTGAAGAATTGGCATAAAGCAGAAAATTTTCGCAAATGGCGTGCTGGTGACTTTTTTACTGCGTAAACGCAAGGAAAAGAAAGCAAAGGTACGGCAGTATGCAAATAGTAATGAGAACGACTATCAATTCGACGTCGTTTTGATATTATTATGCGCAGATTTTGTGACTTGCGTCCTGGAGATACACAGTGGGTAATAATTTAATGCAGACGGACCTTTCCGTCTGGGGTATGTATCAGCACGCCGATATTGTCGTTAAGTGCGTGATGATTGGGCTTATTTTGGCCTCCGTAGTCACCTGGGCAATCTTCTTCAGTAAGAGCGTAGAGTTCTTCAATCAGAAGCGTCGCCTAAAGCGCGAGCAGCAACTGCTGGCTGAAGCGCGTTCCTTAAACCAGGCCAACGATATCGCCGCTGATTTTGGTAGCAAAAGCTTAAGCCTGCATTTGTTCAATGAAGCGCAGAATGAGCTGGAACTGTCAGAAGGCAGCGACGATAACGAAGGTATTAAAGAACGTACCAGCTTCCGTCTGGAGCGTCGGGTCGCCGCAGTGGGTCGTCAAATGGGCCGCGGTAACGGCTATCTGGCAACCATCGGCGCGATTTCTCCGTTCGTTGGTCTGTTTGGTACGGTCTGGGGCATCATGAACAGCTTTATTGGTATCGCGCAAACGCAGACCACTAACCTGGCAGTCGTTGCGCCGGGTATCGCAGAAGCTCTGTTAGCAACGGCAATCGGCCTCGTGGCAGCGATTCCTGCGGTCGTTATCTATAACGTATTTGCACGCCAGATTGGCGGCTTTAAAGCGATGCTGGGTGATGTTGCAGCGCAGGTATTGTTGCTGCAAAGCCGTGACCTGGATCTGGAAGCCAGCGCCGCTGCGCATCCGGTTCGTGTCGCACAAAAATTACGCGCAGGATAATATCCGATGGCAATGCATCTTAACGAAAACCTCGACGATAACGGCGAAATGCATGATATCAACGTGACGCCGTTTATCGACGTGATGTTGGTTCTGCTGATTATCTTTATGGTGGCGGCACCGTTAGCGACGGTAGATGTGAAGGTGAACTTGCCTGCTTCTACCAGCACGCCGCAGCCGCGCCCGGAAAAACCGGTTTATCTGTCGGTGAAGGCAGACAACTCGATGTTTATCGGTAACGATCCGGTCACCGATGAAACAATGATTACGGCGTTGAATGCGTTAACCGAAGGCAAGAAAGACACCACCATCTTCTTCCGAGCGGATAAAACCGTCGATTACGAGACGTTGATGAAGGTAATGGATACGCTGCATCAGGCGGGTTACCTGAAGATAGGTCTGGTCGGCGAAGAAACCGCCAAAGCGAAGTAAAGTAGAATTGCCTGATGCGCTACGCTCATCAGGCCTACAAAATCTATTGCAACATGTTGAATCTTCATGCGTTTGTAGGCGGATAAGGCGTTTTCGCCACATCAGGTAAGAGTGAATTCACAATGATGCCCGGTTGCTTTTCACAACCGGGCATTTTTTTAACCTAAATGCTCGCCGCCGCACACACCGTGCACTTCTGCGGTGACGTAGCTCGACTCCTGACTTGCCAGATAAACATATACAGGGGCCAGTTCCGCCGGTTGCCCCGCACGCTTCATCGGCGTTTGCTGACCAAACTGCGGGATCTTATCCTGCGTTTGTCCGCCGGAAATTTGCAGTGCCGTCCAGATAGGGCCTGGCGCGACAATATTCACCCGAATACCTTTCTCCGCGACCTGTTTTGCCAGGCCACGGCTGTAGTTCAGAATCGCCGCCTTCGTAGCCGCATAGTCCAGTAAATGCGGACTTGGCTGGTATGCCTGGATTGACGAAGTGGTGATGATACTTGCACCTTTCGGTAGCAGGGGGATCGCTTCCTGGGTTAGCCAGAACAGCGCGAAAACGTTAATGGCAAAGGTCTTTTGAAACTGTTCGCTGGTGAGGTCTGCAATATCCGGAATGGCAACCTGTTTCCCGGCGACCAGCGCCATAATATCCAGCCCACCTAACGCCTTGTGCGCTTCGTGAACCAGCGAACGGGCGAATTTCTCATCGCTTAAATCGCCTGGCAGCAGAACGGCTTTGCGTCCGCATTCTTCAATGATCTTTTTCACATCCTGAGCGTCTTCTTCTTCCACGGGAAGATAACTGATCGCCACGTCAGCCCCTTCACGCGCGTAAGCGATGGCGGCAGCGCGACCTATTCCGGAATCGCCCCCTGTCACCAGTGCTTTACGATCTTTCAGGCGACCGCTACCAACATAGGTTTTCTCGCCGCAATCCGGTACCGGTGTCATCTTCGCCTGGATGCCTGGCGTCGGTTGTTTCTGTTTGGGATATTCACCAGTGTAATACTGCGTAGTCGGGTCTTTTAAATGAGACATTGTTTTTCTCCCTTCAGGTTCAACGTCTTTTAAGGGTAGACGCTCTCGATGCGTTGATAAGGGAACCAGGAAGATCCCTAAACCTCAGAATTATGCGACAAAGGTTTAACGTATATGTTGATTTGCTGTTGCGTGCTGTTTACTCAATTGCGATATACTGTTGCCCGTTTTAACTACACGACAGGAATGTATGGAACGTTTTCTTGAAAATGCAATGTATGCTTCTCGCTGGCTGCTTGCCCCCGTGTACTTTGGCCTTTCGCTGGCGTTAGTTGCCCTGGCGCTGAAGTTCTTCCAGGAGATTATTCACGTACTGCCGAATATCTTCTCGATGGCGGAATCAGATTTGATCCTCGTGTTGCTGTCGCTGGTGGATATGACGCTGGTTGGCGGTTTGCTGGTGATGGTGATGTTTTCCGGTTATGAGAATTTCGTCTCGCAGCTGGATATCTCCGAGAACAAAGAGAAGCTGAACTGGCTGGGGAAAATGGACGCAACGTCGCTGAAAAACAAAGTAGCAGCGTCGATTGTGGCAATTTCTTCCATTCACTTACTGCGCGTCTTTATGGATGCGAAAAATGTCCCGGATAACAAACTGATGTGGTACGTCATTATCCATCTGACGTTTGTGCTCTCTGCATTTGTGATGGGCTATCTTGACCGACTGACTCGTCATAATCACTGATCTGATTCGGGCGCGGTTCGCGCGCCCGTTATTAACAAGTCATTTATCGGAAGACGCCTGCCACAGATTCAGCTCGCCATCGGCGATATGCTGATCAATCTGCGCCAGCTCCTCGGTGCTAAATGTCAGATTATTCAGCGCCTGCACGTTCTCCTCTAGTTGCTCCGCGCGGCTGACACCAATCAATACCGACGTCACGCGATCATTTTTCAGCAACCAGCTTAACGCCATTTGCGCCATTGATTGTCCACGCTGCTGTGCCATTTCATTCAATAAGCGCAGGCTGTTGAGGTTGGCTTCGGTAAGCATTTTCGGCGTCAGACCACGAACTTTATTCCCTTCACGATGCATCCGTGAATCTTGCGGTATGCCGTTGAGATATTTTCCGGTCAGCAATCCCTGAGCCAGAGGAGTAAAGGCAATACAGCCCACGCCGTTATTTTGCAGGGTATCCAGCAGGCCGCTTTTATCCACCCAGCGGTTCAGTAAATTGTACGAAGGTTGATGAATTAAAAGCGGAATTTTCCACTCGTGCAGCAACTCGACCATTTTTTGCGTCCGCTCTGGCGAGTAAGAGGAGATCCCGGCATACAGCGCCTTACCGCTTTGTACCGCATGAGCCAGCGCAGAGGCGGTTTCTTCCATCGGCGTATTTTCATCGACGCGATGAGAGTAAAAGATATCGACATACTCAAGCCCCATACGCTTCAGGCTTTGGTCGAGGCTGGCGAGCAGGTATTTACGTGAACCGCCAGAGCCGTAAGGGCCGGGCCACATATCGTAGCCAGCCTTGGTAGAGATAATCAGTTCATCGCGATAAGCGGCAAAATCCTCCCGCAGCAGGCGACCAAAGTTCTCTTCTGCGCTTCCTGGAGGCGGCCCGTAATTGTTGGCTAAATCAAAGTGCGTAATGCCTAAATCAAACGCTTTACGCAGGATTGCACGCTGTGATTCCAGCGCGTTAACGTGACCGAAATTGTGCCATAAACCGAGCGATAACGCGGGCAGGCGTAAACCACTTTTTCCGCAATAGCGGTACTGCATCTGCCCGTAACGTTCGGGATTCGCTAACCAGACCATGACCTCTCCTTTCCACCGTTCAATTTCGAAACAATGTTTCTAGTTTAGCGATTCGCCAGCGCGTATCCCGTAGTCTGGCTCACAGAGTGACGAAAAACTGGGCAAAAACACGCGCTTATGCTTTGCTTAAAAAACACCAGTTGAGGAATGCAACGATGCCGCGTTTAACCGCCAAAGATTTCCCACAAGAGTTGTTGGATTACTACGACTATTACGCTCACGGGAAAATTTCGAAACGTGAGTTCCTCAACCTTGCGGCGAAGTATGCGGTGGGCGGGATGACGGCATTAGCGTTGTTTGATTTGCTCAAGCCAAATTATGCGCTGACGACTCAGGTAGAGTTTACCGACCCGGAGATTGTTGCTGAGTACATCACGTATCCTTCGCCAAATGGTCACGGCGAGGTACGGGGTTATCTGGTGAAACCCGCAAAAATGAGCGGCAAAACGCCAGCCGTGGTGGTGGTGCATGAGAATCGTGGACTGAATCCGTATATCGAAGATGTGGCACGGCGAGTGACGAAGGCGGGGTATATCGCCCTGGCACCTGACGGCTTAAGTTCCGTTGGAGGGGTAATGCTGCCAACTTACTGATTTAGTGTATGATGGTGATTTTAAGGTGCTTGCGTGGCTTCCATTTCCATCAGATGTCCTTCCTGCTCCGCTACTGAAGGCGTGGTGCGTAACGGCAAAAGCACTGCCGGACATCAGCGCTATCTCTGCTCTCATTGCCGTAAAACATGGCAACTACAGTTCACTTACACCGCCTCTCAGCCCGGTACGCAC